>JAAYPC010000264.1 GCA_012519985.1 Fibrobacter sp. | reverse complement strand
TCTACCAGCAGCACCACTGTATTGTCAGCAGGAAGAATTATCTGAAAATCAGGTGAAAAATTTCTCCATGCAGCAAGTCGGATGTTTTGTCGGAGAGTAGAGATGTCCCGCTGTATAATAGGACCAGAATGTGTCAGCACGATGCTGTCAATAAACCCGTCAGCATCGTTGTCATAATAAACTGCCCTTGTAAAATAGATACTCTCATTATGTGCTACCGACCATATAGCTCCAATAAGTACCACAAACGCTACCAGTTGTTTTCGCATTGGACACCTCTGATTAAAGGTCTTCTATTTACTTTTAAATTCATCGATCTGATCATCTGGAGAACCATTATTTTGCTGCGGTTCATTTTTCTGTTCGATTTCCCTACGGATTCTCAAAACCGTAACCAGAGCATATTCCAGGTCTTCACGAAGCTTCAGAAACGCCTTTTCAAAGAAGCGGATTCGCTTGTGTTCATCTGCATTTCTGATGTTAAGATCGATATTTTGCTTTAATAATTTTTGTTTCTTGTGAAGCCCCTTTATGTTATCATCGGTTATTTTAATCAGATTAAGCTGAGCGATTCTGGTGATTTCATCAGCCAGAGAATCATAGGTAGTCCGTATACTGTCATACTGTAGAGAATACTCTTTGGAAACATCCGATCCTGCCACTTTATATTCTTCCATTGTTTTTGATGCCATTTTGAGATACTTCTCAGCAACGAGATAGTTTTTCTGTAATAAATATCCATAGGCCTGTAGAAGCAGCCCTTCTGACTGAATAATTTTCTTTTTGCTGACAGCCTCTATCTGCTTGCCAACATCTATGCAATCCTGCCATTGCCTGGATTTTACCGCCGCCCAACCCAGCCCCAGTTGTGCATCCTCATAATAGTAACTCTCTTTGGGGATCATCCTGAGTGCAGTAACTGCCTTGGCCATCGCTTTTTCTTCATAATAAAGATATCCCAGCATAATCAGAGAGCGGTTAACGATCTCTTTCTGTGCTGCAGTTATTGGTTCCTGCCCGTTAATCGCATTGAGCAAATGTTTTTCGACTTCCCTGTTACCACTGTTTAAGAAAACATGAACCGTTGCAAGAGAATGCTGAGCAAAGGAGTAAAGCGAATGGTCTTCAGTGATCTGCTCAAACACAGAAGCCGCCATTTTATAGTTGCCAAGGATTATTTCGGTTTCTCCCATATAGTAGGCAGCATGTTGTTTAATGGAGTCGGAGACATCGCTACCGGAAATCTCCTCATATTGTCGCTTAACCTGTTCATGATTTCCGTTGCGGTAATATAAACGCAAAACTCCCAGATCAGCCTGAGCAGCATAGGGGCTCTGAGGATACTTTTCCTTTACTTTTTTATATGCCTGAAGTGCAGCCGATCGCATGTCCAGAAACTCCAGACAGGAAGCGGCATAATAGGCAACAGCATCATTTTTAAAGAATTGCGGGTAATCAGCAAGAAGCCTGCTGAAAGCGAAATAAGCATCCCAGTAGTCTTGATCATAATAACTTTTCATAGCCCTGGTGTAAAGATTGTTAAAAGCATATTGTCCTTTATTCATCAGGCGCATTGCATAAAGTTCTTCCCGATGACGCCCAAGCTGCGCAGAACCATAAAGAGAATGGCTACCCAACAAATCAGTCTGCATATTCTGACGAAACTGATAATAAAAAGCCAGTTCTTTCCCTTTGTTTAAAGTGGGCATGTCCACGCCAAATACCAGCCCGAAGCTTCCCAGATCATTCCACTGATTTATATCGGTAAAGGCCAATATTTTAAGATTAGGTATTGGTGAAACACCTACCTGCAGTTCCATGTCCCAGTCAAATTTCTTATTTTCCAAAAAATGAGCAGTCCTTGAATTCAGATCACTCATACATAGCTGATAATCCACAAACATTCTGTTCTGAAAAAATGATGCATGATACTGAGTTTTGATCTGAGCTGAAAAAGGCATGTCCGAGCTTGCAGATACTTTAGGGGAAAAAAGATTTCTATAGGCCAATCCAATTATATGATAGCCAAAATCCATATGATTGATAATGCGGTAACTAATACCTAAATCTGCACCGAAACCCCAGGCTGGTTCCCCAAAATTACCCTGATATGCCAGGTTAAGATTGGAACCGATAGAGAATTTTCCCCAAGGGTTTATCGCATAAGACCCCATGAAAAGAAAGTTATTATTTCTGGATGTTGCAGCTTTTTGCAGATTCTGATCCTGAAAAATGTATCCCACCACATCATTGCCGTTTTCCCCCAGAATTGAAAGCCCCACAGTCTGATACAGCCCCAAAGGCATTGTTGCCCCCAGTTCCCAAAGCCTGGTAGGATCGCCAGAAGAAAACGACAACGCCCCCCGGACTTTCAGATATGGCTCTTCCATAATCATGGCTGGATTGTCTACCGGTGACTGATTGGCAAACACCTGACGCCATTTATTGGACAGTAAATACTCGCCTGGTAATCCGTCTGCGCAAATCAATTTTAACGGCAGCAGAATGAAAAAAGCCACAAAGCCAAGTTTAGCATGAGTCATACAGAACTCCGCTTTTAATTTTTAAATATCAGAATTTTTCTGTTATTCGCAGTGAAGACCATAATGACAATAGTCACTCTATTGTCATAGCACAAATACTGCCAAAACTGATGCGCTTTACTTAAGCGCTTAGGAAGAAAAAGGCAGAGATAGCAAACGAATTTTGCCCCGATAAAAATTGAAGAGAACTGATCCGATTGATTTTAGAATGAGAAAAACAGCTAAGAAGACAAGTGTATTTATCTGTCTGCCCTGTGCAAAGCAGGCATTTCTGTCATGTGGCTTTGTAAAGTCCTCCCTCCGAGCGCAGAAGCTCCAGAGTCTGAACTGGTTTGAACTGCATTGAGTAAATAGTAGCAATTACTTCGCGATCCATTATGGTAAGCAGACCGAAAGTGGGGGGCATGTTTTTTTCCAAAGGGCCTTTTAAATGTCCGGGATTCATATACAAACGGCCGTCCTCCAACCGCATCTCATAATGATGAGTGTGCCCATAGAGAATTATATCCGATCTGACAATGTCGTCTTCCACTGCATCCTTTTCGAAACTGTGTACCAGCAAAATATTAAGTCCCAGTATGGTTTCGAGAGCTTTTGCTGCCAGTTTCCCGCTCTTATAACGACTGTCATAGATTCCTGGTACCTGTACTATTTCCAGATACAACTCCTCCAACTCTTTTACATCATCATAATCGTCGCCCAGATGATACAGGGCGACGATCTTTTGACGATTTACCAGAAAATCTGTAACAGTCCTCAAATACTCTATATTGCGATGAGTATCGCTCACAATTCCAATTTTCATAACCAGACCTGCCTTTAAACATTGATTGCAACCGGAACCGATTGAGAAATGCGTCCAAGCAGGTTATTGTATTCTTTTAAATAAATTTCAACCTGTAAGGCCACATTTTCTGCTGTAAAACCGAATTTTTCATCCAGAACCTTATAAGGTGCAGATGCCCCGAATCTCTGGAGCCCAAAAACTTTTCCTAAAGGCCCAACCAGCCCTTGCAAGCTATCAGGCAACCCTGCGGTAAGACCGAAAACCGGCACCCCCAATGGAATAACCGATTCCCTGTACTCAGATGATTGCTCATTGAAAAGGCCCTCTGATGGCACAGAAACCACCCGTACCTTTAAACCTTTTTCGGTTTCAATAATCTTGGAGCCATCAATCAAAGTAGCAACTTCTGAACCATTGGCAACCAGAACTATATCAGGAATACCATCACACTGTTTGACCACATATCCACCTTTATATGACTGCATTGCATCAACAAATCTTGTGGATCCGGCCTTAGCTGGGAGGTTATTGATATTTTGTCGTGATAATATCAGAACTCCCGGGATATCTGCTTCCATAAGCATTTTCCAGCCGACTGTAGTCTCATCCACATCAGCGGGTCTGAGCACCAATATGCTCCTTTTCCCCTCCAGATTATTCATCTTCTCCAGTAGTCTTATCTGGGTTTCCTGCTCGACAGGCTGATGAGTAGGTCCATCCTCTCCCACCCTGAATGAATCATGGGTAAAGACATATATTACCGGCAGTTTCATAAGTGCAGCCATGCGAATTGCCGGTTTCATATAATCAGAAAATGTAAAGAAAGTGGCACAGACCGCCTTCAGTCCACCATGTGCAGCGATTCCATTGATAACCGTTGCCATAGTAAGTTCTGCAACTCCAGCCTGCAAAAAAGCACCTGAGAAATCATTTTTCTTTAATATTTTTGAATTTTTCAGAAAGCCATCAGTTTTGTCACTGTTACTGAGGTCAGCCGAGGAGACGATTAAATTGTCCACGTTTTTAGCCAGAACACCCAGAACTGTTCCGGAAGCATTTCTGGTAGCAGAGTTGGCCTTCTGCTCAATCGAAGCCCAATCGATATTGGGTGCTTCCGATGACCAGAACTGATCCCATTTAGCTTTTAGCTCCGGATTTTCTTTTTCCCACTGCAGTTGCTGTTGCTTTCGTAGAGAAGCTTCCTTGATTTTTTTCTCTCTCACAGCTTTATAATACTCTGCTACATCACTGAAAATGGTGAAGGGATTCTCAGGATCTCCTCCCAGATTCAGAACTGTTTTACTAAACGACCCACCAGCCTCAGATAAAGGCATTCCATGGGTGGAGATTTTAGCTTCAAATGATTCTCCGGCTTCATTGCGGGCCCCTTTGCCCATAATTGTTTTGCCAATAATAAGAGTCGGCCTGGATTTCTCTTCATTTGCTTTTTTCAGGGCATCTCTTATCTGGTTCTGATCGTTTCCGTTGATGGTAATGACATTCCATCCCCAGGCCTGATATTTCAAGGCGGTATCTTCACTGGAAACATCAGAGGTCGTACTGGAAAGCTGTATGTCATTGGAATCATAGAACATAATGAAATTGTGCAAGCCAAGATGCCCAGCCAAACGTCCCACACCCTGAGAGATTTCTTCCTGAATGCCGCCATCAGAGATATAAGCATAGGTTTTGTGGGAGAGCCATTCACCGAAACGTGCAGCAAGGAAACGTTCAGCAATAGCTGCACCCAGAGCCATGGCATGGCCCTGCCCCAGAGGGCCGGAGGTATTCTCAATTCCTTTTTCAATGTCTCTTTCCGGGTGCCCGGAGGTGATACTGCCCCATTGCCTGAATGACTTTAATTCATCCATGGTAAATATTCCAGCAAGGGCTAAAGTAGAATAGAGCATAGGAGACATGTGCCCAGGATCCAGAAAAAAGCGATCCCGGTTAGCCCAATTCAAATCTGAAGGATCATAATTAAGAAATTCAGAATACAGAATGTTCATAAAATCAGCCCCACCCATAGCCCCACCCGGATGTCCCGATTTTGCTTTCTCAACCATGGCAATTGAGAGAATTCGAATGTTATCTGCGGCTCGGTCGATTACCCTCTGGTTCACAAATGCCTCCTTTATGCTGTATTTATGTCTCACAAAAGAGGTTAAAATAATTAATTTTAGTTTAAATGAGAAAGGAATTTACAGGTTGGCAGTTGGACTGTCTAACGTTAGATTCTTATAGATTTACTCTACGAATCCACGTTATATATTATGATAATTAGGGTATAAGAGTATTTGAATCCGGACTTCAATCGCAAGTGCAGGTTAATACTTCTGTTGCAGCAACAAAAATCGGAACAAGAAACTGCCAGAACGAATAACATTTGCTAAAGAAACAGCTATATGCCTCATTATAAAAAACGTAACCAATTTTTGATAGTATTTTTTCTGCTAATAGGCTGTTTTTTGAATGGGCTTTTTGCTGCAGATAACACCTCCTTTATTGGCATTAGAAGTTTTAAGATAGATATGGAAGACAGTGTTCTTTATCAGGACCTTCATTTGCATCTTTATAAGCGTTTAAGTTTTGAGCCTCTTCCCTATGGTGTAAAACCAGCAATAATTGAAAATGATCCGGAAAGTAACTACATAGCAGTAGCAAGCGGCTCAATTTATATCGAAAACCAAGTTCCTACTCTTCACTTTGTATTGACCGGCTTATCGCACGATGGAGAGGAGATTAAGAATGTACCTCTTAAAGGACTGGAATTAGAACAGATTGTTGATATAATGGTACTGAAAATTCGTTACTATCTTGAACAGAATATTTCTGGCATTCTTAGAATCAGCTCTACACCACTGGGATGTGCTGTGTTACTTAATGGAATCACCGTAGGTACAACACCTGCAGAGCTGACTCTGGAAAAGGGTTCCTACGTTTTGAAACTCCAGCATGATTACCTGCAGACCTTTATCGACACGGTAGAAATAAATTCAGGTAACCATGTTTCAGTTCATCCGATGATGCGTTTCGAAGGACACCGGCTTAAACCCTGGCTCCTCTGTGCCACTATTTTAACCCTGAGCACAACTATTAGCTGGATAGCAGAAAATTCCTTACATAGATCATATTCCAGTCTTGAAGAAGGACTGGAGCAGTCGGTTTACGATAATGCGTTCAACAAGTACAAACCTGTAAATTACCTGAGGATCGGATTGTTAAATGCTTCGGCTCTTTGCTGGACGGTAAACGGATTTCTCATTGTTAGGAACATTTCTCTCAAAAAGAAAATTTTTGGTAAATAATTTGAACAACAAATATTCTTCAACTAACAAATATATAGTGGATAGTGAAAAAAAACTGCTCGAGCAGGCAGCAAAAGGAGACAGCGATGCCTTTTCTAAGCTGTTTCTTACATACAAAACTTTGGTTTATAGAGTAGTATACCGCCTACTTCGTATTCAGGAGGATGTAGATGATGCCGTGCAGCAGACTTTTATTGAGGTTTATAAATCACTACCGGGCTATGAAGGAAAATCGAAATTTACCACATGGCTTTATCGAATTGCTGTTAACGTTTCCATTCAACACCTTCGCAAACGTCGTAGTGACACAATCTCCGATTTTGATCCCGAGATTCTCCCTTCGGAATCCAATAAAGACAATCTGGAGCATTTGGAATTGCATAAACAAATCGAAACAGCACTTGATGCAATTCCCATTAAAAAAAGGGTCGTTGTCGTGCTGCATGATATAGAGGAACGTACTATGGAAGAAATCGCTGCGATTCTGAACATACCATTAGGTACAGTAAAAAGCCGACTATTCCATGGACGGGATGAAATGCGGAAAAAATTACAAAAAATACTGGAATCGGTATGAGGTGCTCTGATTTTTTAAAAAACCTGCATCAGTTTGCAAATAACGCGCTCTCCGATGAACTCAGGGAGGATGCTTTGGCTCATCTGAATAAATGCCGGAATTGTTCCGATGAGTTAAATTCATTGAAAACTCTTCTGCAGTGTCTTGCTCAGATGCCTGTACCCGAAAAAGATGATTCGTACTGGCAAAATATGAATCTCAGGATATGCTCAGAAATCAAACAGATTTCCCGGGTAAAAGACTCCAATAAATCGATACTCTCATTTCCACGCTCATCATTTGGAAAATGGGCCATCGCTGCTCTGTTTTTAATTTCTGTAGTTTCTGTTTCCAGCTACTTTTCAGACAAGCTTTTCTCAAAACAGAACACCTCCTCTACTCAGGAAATCTCTTTTCTGAAAATAGTAGATATTCAGGGCCAGGTCTTTGGAGACCTATCCTCTGATTCAGACCCAGAAAACCCGATAGATATCAAAAGCACCACCTTAGAGGGGAAAACCATCAGGACCGCAGAAAGCTCATCATTGAGACTTCAAACAGATGATAAGAGCTTTCTGGATGTGGCAGAAAAAACATCGCTTTTAATTAAAGAATGTAATCAGAAAAAACAAAGCTTTGCTCTTAAGCACGGGACCGTGACCGCACAGGTGAACAAAAGGAATGCCGGGCAAACTTATCAGATCACCACTGCTAATGCCTCCTGTGAAGTGGTCGGTACCAGATTCAATTTATCTTTCAAAGAAAATCCCGACCCCAGAGAATCTCAGACTATCCTTCATGTATTGGAAGGAAGAGTTCTTTTTATTAATGCCAGTGGCTTTTCTGTTATAGTTGATTCCGGATACCAGGCAGTGGCTAGCCACGATACTATTATAATGCCGCATTTAAAAAGAACCGTTAAAAAGAGTGAAAAAGACAGAAACCAAAATGATTTCAAAGATCATGCAACCAAGATAACAAGCAAAGATACAGTTCCCAAAGATGATGCTTTAAAGGCTGCCTCTGCTTTAATGGAATCAGGAAGTTTAGATGAAGCCATTAAAGAACTCAGAAAGATTCACTCTACACAGGATCTTCCAAAAAATATCCGCATAAATGCACTGCAGAAAGAAGCACGCTGCTGGAAAATGAAGAAAAATTATTCTCAGGCTATCAAAACTCTGCAACAGATATTAAATCAGGCCGATTCAGATAACCAGAAGGAATACGCCCTTTTCCAGATCGCTTCTTTGCAAAGAAATGAAATACACGATTTCGATTCTGCGATATTGAATCTCAAGCGTTATTTATCCGATTTCCCACAAGGAATCTGGACCGAAGAAGCTTGTATAACACTCGCTGAGCTATATCAGCTACAGAAAAATTACCCGAATGCTTCAGAGTTATACCAAAAGTTTATTTCCCAATATCCTAAGAGCATTCGCTTAGAATCGGTCTTGTATTCTCTGGCACGAATCTACTCAAGAGACATGCAGGACTGTAATAAAGCATTAAACATATATTCTCAGATCGAATCACAGTTTCCAAAAAGTAATTTTGCTGAAGATGCACTATTCTGGAAAGCGGAGTGTCTCTTCCAGTTAAAACGGATTTCCCAGTCCGTTTCAGCATACAAACAGTATTTAACCAGATATCCTGATGGTAAATGGGTTACTGAGGCCCAGATCCGATCCGGATATAAAATAACAGCAGGAACTGCTCAATGAGCAAAAATGGATTTACATATCTTTTTTGCTGCACACTGTTTTTTTTCGGTTGTGCATATAGGGACAATCAATTTGATCCTCAAAGTCCTCTTTACCGGGTCTATCCTCCAGAACTGTCGGTTGTATTGCAGTTTGATTCCACTAAGGTCAACTCTATCAATAACGACACATTTTATGCATTTACTCCACTTAATTTAACCATATCTGCCTCCTCTAAAGGTGGAGCCAGACGGGACACCGATCTGGAAATCCTTTATCTACATTTTCTAAATGGTAAAGAACAGGATAAGGATATTATTGAAGACTCTATTAATATTACTTTGCAGGACAGTGGAACACACCTGCTTCAGTTTCAATCTTCGGAAAAAACCGGTACAGAAACCGCAGTTGAGCAGAAAATCTTCATTCTCAGCAATAAAGAAGCTCCCAGGATAATCAGTTTTACAAGCAGTGAAGATACCCTGCTTGTGGGTCATGATTACAACATTCAATTTACAACAGAAGTAATTGACAGCAATAACCTTCTTAAAGAACTTATTTACGTAATATCTTCCTCCCGCAATGTAACCAAATCTATCGATGAACACTCTTTACATGTGCGGGATACCTTGTCTTACAGTTTTCTCAGAAACGATACCGGTAAAGTTATCATCACACTTAAAGCGGTAGATATATTGGAACGGGTTCATTCCATGGATGTGGAACTTATAGTTATTGAAAATCCCCCTCCATACAATCCGCCATCAATTAGCAATATCACTTACGATCCTCAGAATATCAACGTGATGCAAGAAGTGAATTTTATGGTAACTTACACATCTTCATCCGAAAATATCACCCAATACTGG
>JAAYPC010000263.1 GCA_012519985.1 Fibrobacter sp. | reverse complement strand
AGTTCCTTTTAAGGCGATTTTTTCCCTGAGCTGTTCAACCTGTACAAGCAGACTTCAATATATATTGAAAAACCGGGGAGAAACAGAGCTTTAGCACCGAATTAACTCAATGGTTTCCAGTGAAATATCAGCGCTGTAAAAACCAGTTAAATCCCCATCGGAAAGTAATTCCCGGAGAATAATACCCTGGAACATAGGCAAAACGCCTGTTAAGAATATTATCCACTTTATAAAAAATTCTGAAAGAACGAATATGCACCGATGCCTGCAGTCCCAGATTGTAGATGGGATTATTCCAGTCATCAAAGCCGGCGTAAGAGATCTTGTTCCGTTCACTCCAGTAATCAAATATCAGGGATGCATCGATATATTCCTGAGTATTTACCGGGTGCATAGCGAAAGAGAGAATGCTGTGAAACTTTAAATAAGGTTTCTTATCAGAGATGTTGATACTGGATTTGAAAGCTAATCCGTGCCATCTGCCAATTGATGGTGCTATTATGAAAGAAGAAATTGGCTGCTGATAGGGAGCGACTCCGCAGGGCCAGGATTTGTTTACAGTTATAGAATCAGGGCCGTAAACCAGTTGGTATCCCACAAGAAGATCTGCCTTATTCCACTTCCAGTAGGCCTGGGCACCAGCCTTGTAATATGAGTCAAGAAGGACCTGCTTTAACAAGAGTGTATCGTAATTAACATCATAATATTGCTTTAACAAGAGCGAATCATAATCTGCATCGTAATCTAATATATAGGGAATATTGTCCAGCTCTACATAGATGCCATATCGCTGGTTGTCTTTTTGGGCAGATACTCCGACATTCCACACCTGTATAATTTCACTAGTGTCTTCCAGTGTGTAATGCGTCAACCCTGCAGTTGCCCGCACCAATCCCTGAAAATTCCATAAATTAAAATGGTGGTTGTAGTAGACTTCTGGCCTATGCAGCCAGCTCAGTACCTTTGATTGATCAAAAAGGGTATAGCCGGTACGGTTTAAACTGTAGCTCACCCCCACAGAGTCTTTTTCTAGCAGCTTTATTCCTGTGCGTAATGCAAGATCAATTTCCCGGTCCCTGGCATCCTGGCGTATACGATCTATCCTGTTTTCTACTGAATCCCATGTAGTGCGAACCACAGGCTCCTCCCTGAACATTCCTTCAAAGTCTAAAAAGACGCGTTTATTGATTTTCCAGGAGGTACCGGTATTGAGTTGAAAAGGGTATCTTTTGTATTCAGCATGGATCAGGTCTTCTCTGAGCTGCACCGGTTTGTTTTCACTTATATCGTGTTTAAGATCTCCATAAGTCATTTTCAAATAAAGCTTAGACTGATTATTTCCAAACCACGAGAAACTTGCTCCGGCCATAAATTCATCGGTTAATGGATTATAGCCCTTATCAGCCAGGTAGGAAGTATCACCAAGGTTCCCATAAAAGGAGCTGATATCTGCAGACTGGGAAAAGATCCCATCTTTAAAGTATCGATAGTTGGTAAAGGCATTTACTATGAGGTTTCTGGAGATAGGACGAGAAATCCTTACCTGAAGCAGTCTTTCGTTAAAAACTCCATTTTCCCAAAAAATTAGTGCTTCCGGGGAAATGATTCGCCCAGGATTGTATTGGTAAACCATTGTACCGAAATCATCAAAATAAACATCAGAGAGATCTGCTGCAGAAACCTGATCGGTTCCCTTTATTGTGCTGCTGGGGCTACGATTATAGAGCAGGTTACCGGTACGAATCCTTTGTACCGGAGCTACTGCCCCAAAAAGCATGAAACGATTTATAGATGTGGAAAGCCCATAGCGAGCACCAGTAATCAGAGGATGAGATTGGAGCATTTCTGAGGGACTGGTACCATCAGAAAGAAAAAGTATCGATGAATTGAGAGAATACGGATCGTACAGAAGCTGATCAATATTCTGATGAAGATGTTGCTCAGAGCGACGTTTTTCCAGTTCCAGAAGAGATTGCCGCAGTTTTTCTCTGTCGATTGAGTCTGAAACGGTGCTGTCGATTTGTGGTTTTGGTGAATGGCTGAGTGGTTGAGGTTTTGCTGATGAATCTACGCTGATTACTGAAGTATCTTTCTGAAGGCTGGTGAAAGCCGAGGTATCAACTGTGTCAGAATCTGCACCAAAGCCTGAGTCTGGCAGCCATAAACATAACGAAAGAAGAAAAATAAGCCGATTGATTTTCATTGCACCTAAAAATACTTCGTTAAAAGAGAAATTGTTAGATCTAAGTTGAGAGCTTTTACCAGGATACTTTGCCGGGGGCAAAATTTCTTTTGAAGAGATAGCCGGATATATTTTATAACATATTTATTTTAAAACCATTTATTATGAATTGTTTAAGAAATATGTACCGATTTTCCATCTGGATTCTTCTTTCGGTTTTGTTACTGATCAGTTGCAGCGCTTACCTGAATACTTTTTATAATGCAGAAATTGCCTTTAAGGAAGCAAATGAAGCGCATAAAAAGCAGATGCGAGATTCTCCGGACTCGCTTCTTGCACCTTCTGCTGAAATCGCCGCTAAATATGAGAAAGTCATAGAGAAATCCATCAAGGTATTGGAAACATTTAATAAAAAAAAGAAATGGCATGATGATGCCCTGTTTTTGATGGCAAGGGCTTATTACTA
This sequence comes from Fibrobacter sp., assembly GCA_012519985.1. GTDB lineage: Bacteria > Fibrobacterota > Chitinivibrionia > Chitinivibrionales > Chitinispirillaceae > JAAYPC01. The sequence continues at coordinate 10,723 of JAAYPC010000263.1, read as the reverse complement.
TAAAAAAGACATGACTAAAGCCATTCGTCGTCTCAATGAACTGCAGCAGAATTTTCCCAGTAGTCCCTTTATTCCTCAGTCATACCTCTATATGGCGAAAGCATATATCGAAGATGGTAATCTCAATAAAGCAGAAGAGATTATAGAGATGATTCTGCAGAAATACCCGGCAATGGATGCTAAGCAGGAAGTCAGTCTTCTGTTGGTAGATATTGCCATCAAACGGGGTGGGAGTTCTCAGGCAATCCTTCTGTTGGAAAAAGCATATAAATCGGCTAAAACAGAGACGAAACGGATGGAGCTGATCTTGAAGCTTGCCGAGTTATACATCGAAATGAAACAGTATTCAAAGGCGATTCTTCTATTGGAGAAAACTCCAAGAATCAAGGATCTGCCTGAACAGTCCTACCGTATAGATCGGGCTCTTCTGGATTGTTATATGGAAATCGATTCTTTACAAAAAGCTCTTACTCTGTCCGATGCGATGAAATCCAAAAAGAGCTATGAAAATCATAAAGAGGAGATTCTTTTCAAGAAAGCAATGGTTTTATCCCGTCTAGGGAGATATGATGAGGCAATAGATATACTGAGGGATCTTACAATTAATATTGATAGCAGCAATGTAGCTTCCGATACCAGTCAGATACGTGCCCGGGCATTATACGAGCTGGCTCTTCTTTATCAGAAGAAGAAAAATGACATGGAAAATGCGGATAAATATTTTTCCCTGTCTTCACGTTCCATAGATACTCTCAGTAGAGAAATCTCAAAAAAGCGGATCTCCGCACTGGAGCGACTGAATAAACTCCGTGAAGGAAAGGATAGTCTGGATGGTCCGCTGGTTTCCAGAAAATATAAGATAGCCGAACTTTTCAAATATGAACTGGATGTACCAGATTCGGCTTATTATCATTATCTGGAGCTCACAAAGGATAGTACTGCCGATAGTGAGTTTGTATCCAGGGCCATCAGTGCAGCAGCATTTGTAGCTCGTGATGAATTGAAAGATACTCTCAGAGCCGACAGCCTTTTCAAGTTGCTTATTTCCAGATTTCCTGCTACAGAACTGGCCAAAGATGCTCAGAAACAGCTTGGAGTTAAGGTCACCATTAAAACAAGACAGGACTCCGCCTACGAAGCTTTCTGCAGGGCAGAAGACCTGCTCTATAAAAATGGGGATGTAAAGGGGGCGGTACAAGCCTATTACAATGTATACAGAAATTATCCTGATCTCCCTATTGCACCCAAAAGTCTGTTTGTTGCTGCATGGCTCTCAGATGATAAACTGGAGAAGAACAAAACTGCCAAGATGCTTTATGAAAGAATCTGCGAAAAATATCCCGAATCAGAATACTGTAAGGAACAGGCTGAGCAGAAAATCCAGATCGTAGAAGATACCTTGAAGGCTCTGGAGGCCCGCAGGAAAAACGAAGAGACGTTTCAAAAAAGACCCAAAGCCAAAAAAAATAAAGCAGTTAATGACTCTTTGGAGCAAAAAAAAGAGGATGTCTTCGACGGCAAAGAAAAAATGGAAGACCAGGATTCGCTTTCAATGGATGAAGCTGAAGGTGAATCGGGAAAAGGAGAGAATTAAAAAATCTGTTTTCCCACTTTACCTGTAACAACCCGGAAAACCGGATTTTCCGATTTCAGTAATTCAGGATTCAGGAGAGGTTCACAGGTGTTTATTAGTAAAATCCCCCCCGCTGGATACGCCCCTCTTTAAGGGGATTAAGGGGGATTCCTTGCATCTAAAAAAACATAAAAAACATGAGCGCATTTCCTCCCCAGAAACGTCTATTCAGCAGGATTGCATGAAAACAAAAGAAAACCATAATGAAATCAGATCGCTTTATGAGCGGTATGCATCAATGGTGCACAGGCGGTGCAGAACATTTTTGAAAACCGAAGAGGATGCCTGGGATGCTACACAGGAGGTCTTTATGAAGCTGGTAGATGCTTTACCAAAAATTAATAAAAAAGAGTCGATCTATTCCTGGCTTCTAAGCACCAGTACCAATCACTGCATCTCAATTCTGCGAAAGAAAAAGCATGTTTCTTTCGATGAAAACATTCATTCTGCCGAATCAAAGCAGCTTCCCCAGGAAAAAAGGACAATCAGGGATGAAGTTTTCAGATATTTCCTTAAAAACTGGGATCCTAAAGTCCAGGAGGTCATCATTTATACCTATTTCGATGGTTATAAACAACAGGAGATTGCCAAAATAACCGGAATGGGTGAATCTACCATACGGAGGCATCTGACTAATTTCAAACGTCACTGCTCAAAGGTGGGAATTCTCATGGGAGACATATTATGAAACATTCTGAACCATTGAAACTGGATATTGAGCTGTATTTTGCTGAAGAACTTTCCAAAGAAGATGCTTCTTCTCTGGAAAGCCATCTCCAGCAATGCCCGGTCTGCCATGACTATCTCCAGACACTGCGCAGGGAAAGAAATGAGTTTCTGGCAGATCATCCTTTTTCTGAGCTTAAAATAGAGAAATCACAGTCGCCCTGGTTTCAGAAACTTCTTGATATTCTGACAAGGCCGGCTTTATATCCGGTGTATGGTTTATTGCTGATAGTTGCCATAACTGTCCCTGTACTCTTTTTTGGAAACAGGGCACAAATCAGCGATGAAATAAGATATAAGGGAACTGCCGGACTTACATTCTTCTTTCAGAGGGATGGGGTTATACACGAAGGAGATAAAAGAAAGCAATACCGGGGCGGTGACCAGATACAGATTCTTTACAATTCCACAAAAGAGCAGTTTGCAGCCCTTATCAGTATCGACTCCAGGGGGCAGATCTCTTTTTACCACCCGCAACAAAACTCCGATTTCTGCAGTGAAAAAACCACTGCCGGAGCAGGATTGACATTCCCGGGTAGTATCATTCTGGATGATTCTGAGGGAAGTGAACTGATAATCCTGCTGCTTTCCGACAAACCGCTCCCTGTCAAAACAGTCAGGACATGGATTTCTGAATTGTATGAAGAGTTTCCGCAAATATCTGAACTGGAAAAAGTGATTGTTAAAAAGAAATTAAAACCGGTGTCTCAGGCTTTTACATTACTTTTACACAAGGAGTAATGAATGATAAAAGTGATATCACTGCTGTTTCTGTTTACACTCTCAGCAGATATTCTGGCAAACCGCTACGCAGTTATCATTGGACAAAATGATGGGGGCAGACAATATAAGCCCCTTAAATATGCCGAAGATGACGCCAGGCGTTTCTCAGACCTGTTGATTGATATAGGTGGCTTTGAGCGAAATCATGTCATTTCTCTTCTGGGAACCGACAGCCTGCAGATTGATGCTGCGCTGAAAAAAACTGCTGAAAAACTGGCTCGAGACAAAGCAGAATCCAGCAGCCTTTTTCTTTTTTATTATTCCGGACATGCCGATGAAACCAGCATTCTTCTGGGGAAAAGCCGATACTCTTTTGAGGCGTTGCAAAAAGAGATCAGCAATTTCCCATCAAGTATAAGGATTGCGATCTTTGATGCCTGTCAAAGCGGAGTAGTCACTGCCTTCAAAGGGGGAGCCCGTGCAGAGCCTTTTTATCTGCAGAATCAGCCACAGGTAAAGGGACAGGTAATAATCGCCTCTTCTGCTGCAAATGAACGGGCCCAGGAATCCGATGCCCTTAAGGGTTCAGTCTTTTCTTTTCACTGGCTAAATGGTTTGCGTGGAAGTGCTGATATGTCTGCAGATCGGAAAATCACTCTCAATGAGGCATATCAGTATGCTTACCGCAAAACGGTTGAAACAAGTGCTTTGGCTTCAGGAGAGATTCAGCATCCAGTTTACCGTTTTTCCATTCAGGGACAGGGTGATATCCTGTTGACCGATCTGGAAAAGGCAAGTGGAGGCATAGTGATAGAGAAGTCATGTGTTGGCAAGTTCCTTGTCCTCAGCGAGAACTACCTGGATGTGTTTGCTGACTTTTATAAGGATAAAACAATTGAACAATTTATTTCTCTGGCTCCGGGAAGATATACCATTATTAATGCACAGGGCAGGGATGTCGGAACATATCAGTTTTCCATAAGCAAGAACAGAAAAAAAACGATACGGAAATCTGATTTCGAACCTGTTACTCTGGTTCAGAGCAGATTGAAGGGATCCAGCTCTTCGGAATTTTCTACCGAAGAGCAGACCATTGGGCCCCTTTCCAGATTCAGTTTTGGCTTTGGAACCGGACTCATGATGGATAAAGTGGGAGAGGGACAGGTGTGGAAAAGAGACATGATGGTCAATGTGAGCGGGCTTTACCAGGTTAATCAGAATATCGATTTTAACATGGAACTTGGCGGACTCATCGACAGAAAAGTCATTGATGTGCAAACAGGGATAGATTATGTGTTCGGTCTGGAGATGGGCAAGATCAGTCTGGGAGCAGATGCAGGACTGGAATTTTATGGTTCAAAAAAGTATAATACATCCAATAATGTCGTAAGCCCATTATTGTCGGCCAGACTAACTTTTACAGCAGATATCAGTGATCGCTTTCATATTCAATTGTATGTTCCATATAAAGCTGTATTTAACAGGAGTACAATCCATCGGACCGGTATCGGATTACGGTTTCTGGTTTCGGGTCGTTTTAAAGATGTACAGCTTATAAAATAGTATGAGCGGTTTTTGTTTTTCTATGCGTCTATTTACTGAGATCTCAGGAAAAGAAGAGCATGAACAATGAAAAAGAAGAGGTTGGATTTATGATTAATATTATCGCAGTTACACTGGTTATGGTTTTTACTGGACTGGTATCGGCACAGGATTCATCTGAAAAGAATGCTGTTAAGACACCTTTAAGAATTTACAGCGGTGGGTTGAGTCTGGGATCAGCCCTGTCAATCAACGAGGAGCTTAAGAAAGAATCGGAGCAGTTTTTGTCAGTATCGCTTATAAATTCTTTTTACCTTAAGGATCACATAAGTCTTTTCTTTGATCTGAACTGGTTTGCTCCGGGGCTCAATTTCGCTTCTAATGTGGGATTCGACTTTTTTATGACTAAAAGCGGTTTCAGACCATTCGTAGGGTTTGGAGTAGGAGTGCAGTATTTTGATAAAGAGGGATCTACCGGTGATAATGTTGGACCAGCGGGTACACTGCACGCTGGTTTTCTGCTGGATGTAACCGACAGAGTCCAGGTGAGATTCCGTGTGCCTTATTATGCGGTAGCAAACCATAGCAGGGATCATGCTGCAGGTCTTGAAGTCGGAATCTTGTTTTCCGGAAGATTCAAAAATATAAAAAAGTTGAATTTGAACTAAAAAGAACCGATTTTTAACGATCAACCTGGAGTTGAATTATGAATAGAGTTTTGAGTTGCCTGATTCTTGTTGCAGGATTTTCAGTCGCTCTTCTGGCACAGGACCAGAAGCAGACGATAGAAAAAGATATCACCATAATTCATGGACAATCAATAGCCGATGGGAAATCGGAAATTGGAGAAAGAATTTTGGAGGAATGCATCGTAGCGCTTCCTCAGGTAGATGACCTTATTCCGGAAATCTCTTCGGAAAGCCATTTTTTAAAGGAAATAAATGGTGACCCAGCCAAAAACGACCACGTAAAAACCTATACCGCTTCTGTGGAAATCAATTATATGATCTATCAGAAGGTGCTGGTTATTGTAGCCACCAGCTCTATTAAAGGGCAGGAACCGGTGATGAAAGTGATGGAGAAAAGTTTAAAGCAGTCCAAGCGGTTTGTATCAAATCCATCGGAAGGTGATTTGTATGCTGGAAGATCGCGGCGGCAGTATTATTTTTCAACACCGGAAGGGGCTGCCAATGATGTTAAAAAAAGAGCTGCTATCTGGTTAAAACAACAGGCTGCCGTTACATGTAAGAAATAGTTGATCATCATTTAAAAAAAGGAGATTATACGATGTTACCGCTTTCAAAAAAAATACTGATTCTGGCCGGATTAGTACTGATTGGTGGCTGCTCCACCAAAGTAAGCAGAGTTCAGAGTAATTCTACCATCGATCTGACCGGAAAATGGAATGATGCCGATTCTCGCCTGGTGGCTGAAGAGATGATCAATGACTGTCTGCAGCAGCGATGGTTATACAAGTACGAGACTGAAAACAAGAGGCCTACAGTAATAGTCGGTAAAATTGTCAATAAAAGCCATGAACATATCAGTGTGGAAACATTTGTAAAAGAGGTCGAACGGGCATTGCTCAATTCCGGGAAGGTAGATTTTGTGGCCACCAAAACCGAACGTGAACAGCTTCGGGAGGAAAAAGAAGACATGGCTGAGAATGCATCTGTATATACCGCCAAATCAATGGGCGAGGAGACTGGTGCTGATCTGATGATGATAGGTACAATCAACACTATCGTCGATCAAGAAGGTGGTAAAGCTGTCGTTTTCTACCAGACCAATATGGAGCTTATAGAGATTGAAAGTAACCGTAAAGTGTGGATTGGCGAAAAGAAAATAAAGAAATTTGTGGAACGTGCCAAAGTAAAATTCTGACTCTGGTTAACTTCAGGACTACACATAAATTGGATATTTTATGAGATTCAGATTTTGCTTGCCTTTAATCGCTTCCGTTTCGCTGTTTCTGTACTCCTGTGCCGGACGCACTGCATTGCGAATGGAAAAACTGGAGAATGTGGTAAGAAATGGCGATTATTTAACGGCAATCGCAGAGATAAAGAAAAATCCCAAAATGTATGGCAAAGCAAGCAGCTTCCTCTACTACATGGACATCGGTGTTTTATTCCATTATGCAGGTCTGTATGACTCCAGTACGGTTTATCTGCAGAAAGCTGCAGATATTCACCATGAACTGTTTGCCCGTTCGGTGACCAATGAGGCTGCTGCATTGATGGTCAATGATCTGGTTCGGCCGTATCGTAGTAAACCTTACGAAATCGTTCTGATGCATCAGTTCATCGCTTTAAACTACCTGGTTCAGGGAAAAAACGATGAAGCTCTGGTTGAGACCAGAAGGGTTCAGTTGCTGCTTGATGAATGGGACCGCAAGGATAAATCCGAGACCAAATACAGCTCTGACCCGATGTTTCACTTCTTGTCATCCATTGCCTACGATGCGGCAGGGGAATTTGACAATGCTGCAATTTCTCTCTTCAAATCCATTCAGGCATTTCAGAGCGGACCGATTCAGTTACCATCAAGAATAAAAGATTATGCCTACTATCAACTAATGCTAAATGACAGGGCTTCTGATGTCGAACTGCTTAATCTCAAGGCGGATCTGCCCAAATCCGATATCACCGAACTGGGAAATAACCAATCGGAAATCGTGGTTATTGGATATGGTGGAAAGGGACCGGCTCTGGATGAAAACACCTGGTCAGGTACTTATGTAAAAGATGGCCTGCTGGTGTTAAATCACACTGCTCCAGACGGAAAAGTGGAGACTATCAGTACGCTGGCTCCTCCTTTACCGGAAACGCAGGAAAGGGAAAAGGGTGAAAAAACCAGCTCTGGCACTACATTTCATATTAAATTTGCACTTCCGGTAATGAAAGTGTATCCATCAAAGACAGAAAGTTTTTCGGTGCGCTACAGTGGTACTGATCAGGTATATAAAAGTGTAGTCATAAATGATCTGGAAAAGCAGCTTCAGAAATATCTTCTGGACACAAGAGCTGCTACTGTGACCAGAACCGCTGTACGGGTAGTATTGCGAACAATTGCATCACAGAGAGCTAAAGCCAGTATGCAGACAGAAAGTTCTTTCGCAAATCTGCTTCTTAACATTGGGACCGATGTGCTTACTGACCAACTGGAGCGGGCAGACACAAGAAGCTGTTTTTTGATTCCGCAGACTGTTCAGATCGTCAGAATTCCGGTAAAGCCGGGTACTTACACTCTGGATATTGCTGCGCACGAAAAATCAGGAGCTGTGATTAATAAAAAACAGTTTACCGATATTTCGGTAAAATTACGAGAGAAAAAATTTATAATCTATTCTTCTTTCAAATAAAAAACTGAAATTAATTGCAAAACTCTGATTCTCAAATGTATGCTTATCAGACGGAAAAATATTCAAACAAATGTCCTTTTAAACAATTAACAAAGTGAGGTACAATGAAGTACATTTTGTCTTCAATTTCATTTTTAATTGTTGTCTTTTTTATGACAACATCGACCGTGACCTTAACCGGTTGTTCAGAAGTTCTGGGGGTGGGGGATACTGTTCGTGATACAGTGAGCCTCGAGAAATTATCGGTACCTACAATTGACAGTGTCGAAGTATTGGCCGGTGGAGAGTCCGCAAAGATCCATTTTTCCGGCAGTTTTGTGGCAAAAGAAAAGTTCTGTGGATTTTACCTGTTAAGCGATAATGTTGAAGGCGCCACTGTCGTTGCTAAAGATTCGGTTGCTGCTGCAGAGGCCTGGACCGGCAGCAGATCCTTTACTGTTCCCATATCCAGAGATGGAATACAGACATTCTGGATCGCTTCTTATAACAAATCAGGTGATCGCTCTCAGGCTGTACCGGCTTTTGTGTTCGGTCGTGAATCATCAACTGCATCGGTCTATCGATTCACTGTCAATTCCACCAGCGATGGAATCGATGTGGATGGTACACCGGAAGTAAAAAATGTTGAAGAAGGGATTCGTGCAGAAGCTAATCCGGTTAAATATGCCACTAATTCAGGATGTGACATAATCGTGGAAGAACCTGCATCTGCACCGGGAAATCTGTGTATTACACCTATTGGTGGAGCGGTGATTTTTAAATCAGACGAAACTCAAATCTTCTCAAAAGCTCAGATAAATGATATCTACAACAAAAGCTTTGGAGATACAGCTACCTCTTTAAGCACTTACGGAAACATCCGGATTTATGCTCAGGGAAGAAGTGTGAGAGATGCTAACGGGTTGTATACACTGAAAGATGGAGATCATTTTATCGTGATAACCAGTGCAAAGAATGTTGCACGTATTAAAGTGGAAGCAACCTCTGGCAAAGATAGTGCGACTCTGATAGTATATCAGGATTCCGGCAGAAATGCAGGAGAACCACTTTATAAAAAATCTATTTAACTAATGTAACGGAGTTACGCGGTTTTTAATGATTTAAAAAAGGCACTCGCAAGGGTGCCTTTTTTGATTGGTGCACCTGGCGCAGGGTATGCTTCAATAATTTTGAGCAGTGCTTCAGTAATTTTGAAGCATGCCACAGTAATTTTGAGCCATGTCAAAGTAATTTTCGAAGCATACCACAGTAATTTCGAAACATGTCACAGTAATTTCGAAGCATATCGCAGTAATTTCGAAGCATGTCAAAGTAATTTCGAAGCATGTCAAAGTAATTTTGAGGCATGTCAAAGTAATTTTGAGCCATGTCAAAGTAATTTCGAAGCATGTCAAAGTAATTTTGAGGCATGTCAAAGTAATTTTGAGGCATGTCAAAGTAATTTTGAGGCAGGTCGAAGTAATTTTGAAACAGGTCGAAGTAATTTTGAAACAGGTCACAGTAATTTTGAAATATGCATCTGTAATTTTGAAACAGGCATCTGTAATTTTGAAACAGGCATCTGTTGACTTAAACGCATAGTCGGTAGTGCGGGAAATATTGTGTAAAGTGCCCTGATCTCCCAAAGGGGGCTTAAGACCGGAAGTGGACTAATCTCCTTGGATCAAATGCAACCAGTTGCATTGTTCAGAGAAATATCTTACTGCCCTGAAAGGGCGTACCAGCTTAGCACAGGGCAACGGCCTGTGCGGTGTGGTGAAATGGATATTGGAGACGTAATGCGAACGTGGGGTATGGAATGAGGATACGTTATGCGGATATAAAAACATGGATACGGGAAGTGGATAACGTAACGCAGATGAGGAACATGGATAATAAAACGAGAATAACATAACGTCAATCACATAACGTCAATACCGTCCATGCCATTATAAAACGAGACAAACAATTGCCAGACCAGCGCCCCGCTGCGGGGCTCTCATTTTAGCTTCTTCTCACAAATAACAGTACAGCCGCAATCCCTCTTGAATTCCAGAAAACCCGACTCAATCCGAATGTTTTCCCGATTGTCAGGAGAGTAGGCAAGAACCAGATCCCCTGGTTTAAGGGATGTAAAAAAATCGATATGTTGAGCTCGAATGGCAAAACTGCCCAAAGAATTGGAAGCAGAGACCTGCCACAGGGAAGTATCAATCGCTACTCCATCGGGGGTAATTAATTTGAAGGGGAATTTTTTCATGATTAACTCAACTGTTTGGCTTTCTCACGAGCGTCTTCAACAGTGCCAACCATATAGAATGCCTGTTCAGGAAGATCATCATGTTTGCCATCAAGAATTTCCGCAAAGGAGCGGATCGTATCCTCCAGAGGAACAAATTTCCCTTTGATCCCGGTAAAATGCTCTGCCACTCTAAAGGGCTGACTCAAGAATTTCTGCACTTTTCTGGCGCGTTCAACCGCTTTTCTGTCATCTTCGGATAGCTCATCCATGCCCAGAATGGCGATAATGTCCTGAAGGTTGCGATAGAGCTCAAGCAGTTCCTGTACTCTTCGGGCAGTGCGATAATGGTCCTGACCTACAATATCAGGGGTCAGAATGGTTGAACTGGACTCCAGTGGATCTACTGCAGGATATATTCCTATCTCCTGAATGGCACGGCTGAGGTTAGTGGTGGCATCCAGGTGAGTGAAAGTGGTTGCTGGAGCAGGGTCGGTGTAATCATCTGCAGGAACGT
>JAAYPC010000262.1 GCA_012519985.1 Fibrobacter sp. | reverse complement strand
CTTTGTTCAACAAACATCATTCTTTGTTGGAACAGGTTCAACCAATTTTTTTGTTGGGCGGGTCAATAAAAATTCTTGTATGTCGTATGTTTTTCATGGAATAATTGATGTTTGCCAAAGGAAAAACAATCATTTTCAAAGAGTTCACAATCATTTTCAAAGAATTTTTCTTGTTTTTTTTGCATCTGTCTTTAATCAGAATAGAATGATCCTTTTTCAACTAGGAATTTTCCTATTTTTTATAAAGGAAAAAAATTATAAAAGTAAAAAAATGGCCGGTTTTGTAAAGGAAATCGATCCTTTTGCAAAGAAAAAGTGACATTTGGCAGCTAAAATCTGGCCATTTTGGGCATATTTTCTGAATCTCCTTAAGACCAACCTGCGTTATTTGACTAAAATAAGCAATTATCATCAGGAATCGAGTGAAAACGGGGGGGCTGAGGGACGAATATGAGGCGCTCTTTCAGAGCAGAAGGGTCCTTTTTAAGCAGCTCTTTGAGACTGCCCCGGAGATAATTTTCTTCCCTACATAATATTTTACCTCTGGGGAGAAGAGATGGTGCTGCTTTTTTGAAATTACTCCTGATTTAGAATTGCTTCTAAATTCGATATGAGTCTAATACAGAGTGGAGCTGGAATCACCTACCAAATAGATAACTGAATCGGCTGCCGGAAAAAACACAACAGACAGGCTGACTCTCATTTTTCACTCCCGTGTCGGTGCTTAATCACATTCCTATAATTCGCGTTACCTCCAAGTCTGGTTGAAAGAGTATCACGAATAGCTCGAATCAGGAAACACGAATGCTCCCCAGAGTTGAAGCTTTAATGCGAAAAGGAAGCATCTCTGGGGAAAAACACAAAATCGATGAATCCTACCAGCTCTCTTTTTTCTGATTGGTGTCTATTTAGTGTCCGAGTCCAATCCGTATGATTCATGTTACCTTCAAAATTCTGTTGGCAGTTGAACACAATTACCACTAAACAGGTTTCACCCGAATAACACCCGCATCAGGTAAATTACTTTACATTTCCTGGTGAGACTATATAAGTACCCTTAGCAATACCGCGTGTTGAACTGTTTTCGGCCTGCTTCCCCTGAAGATCCCAGAAATTCTGATAATCAGGCAATGACCTTATAAATACTGATTTTTTATAACCGGAACTGTTATTTGCCGGCTTGCAGTTTACTTTTTTTTTAGAAATCCCAACACTGCTGATCTTCGAGATACCATCTTTCCAGGCATTCAAAGCTGCCTCACTTGTGTTAAGTGCCCAGTCTGCTTCTGCACTTTTAGACTGACTGAACCACATAAGCGCAAATATCCTGGGAAACTTTTCTGGTATAACATTGAACATGTCAGTAATCCATTGTGCCTTGTTGCCACCATGCTCAGTTGAGGAAAATTCTGCAATAAACAAAGGCTTTTGAGAAATTGAAAGTGCCTTATATGCCTCATCGAACACATCTGCAAAACTGGTCCAACTTGACCAGCTTTGAGTAGTTCCCCAATTGTAACCATCAATGGAAACCATATCCACCCAGTCATCTCCGGGAAACCATCCGGTAAATGTTGCTGATCCACTGTTTGTGGCATTGGTAGTCCAGACCCATTTGACATTTGTAACTTCGAGATCACGGAAAATGGTTACAACATGTTTCCAGGCATCAATCAGTGTCTGGTTTGTATTACCGGCTCCCTGCTTGGCTATTCCCCAGTCATACCAGTCACCGTTTGCTTCATGAAACGGACGAAGCCAGATCTCTTTACCATAGGACTTTACTCCTTTCGCATACTCTTTCAAATAAGTATCTGCTTCTCCATTAATGATCTGTGGTGTGGTATAACCATTTGCCATCCATGTCACTACAAGGGTTGACCTGTTTTCATCTGCAATATCTGCATACTTTCTGGTCCAGTCCCAATCATTTACATCCCACAGGACAAATAAGCTTATCAGATCAAGATGTCTGTTCTGTAACGTTTGAAATGCCTCGACATTTTTTTTGGTAGGTTGTGGATAGGTACCGTCTCCACCAACCCAGGCACCAATCAGACGAAGTTCTGCCGAAGAAACTGTAATAAGTGATGCGATCGCCAGACAAAGGGCGCTATAATTCATTCTTACCTCCATACCTGTAATATTTGTGTCTTATCCTGCAATTGTTTCGTTTCCAACCAGATGTGATCTGTCAGATTTAAACTCACTCTTTGTCTGAAAATATAGTGACTTTAGAATTATGGATTAATTTAGAAAAATTGATATATTTATTTTGTTGTTATACTGTTATAATTAAACCTGTTCTGTTTTTGGTATGATTATGAAACCTCGCAAATCGCCAATATTATCGGAAACAGTGAAAAAACTGCGAACTGTTATTGAAGAGACAACCGACGGCAGATTGCCTTCAGTTAGAAATCTGGCCAGGCATTGTTCTGTATCACCGGTAACAATACTTCGGGCCATAGATGTTTTAAAAAACGAAGGTGTGCTGCAAGGAAGATGGGGTAATGGTTACTATGCAACCAAAGAAAAAAAATCAATTCATGATGGAGCAGCAGATCTTGAGAATCATAACACGGTAGAAAGAACTGTAATAACAATTAAGAAAGATATTATCGAAGGGAAATACCAGACTCATTTACCGTTACCATCAATAAAACAATTGACTGCATATTACAATGTAAGTTATCCTACGATTAAAAAGGCACTGGCAATTTTAACTGACGAAAATGTTATAAAGCGGAGCGGATCCAGGTACTACTTTTTCACCGGTCAGACCAAATCCAGATCAAGGATTGCAATAATTGCTTTTGGATTAGCCAAAAATGCTGTAAAGATTGAAACAGAGCGTGAACGGAATTTTTATCGTTTACTTTTCAATGCGGCAATGCAGCAGAATGTTATCTTAGAAACAATATGCTGCAATGATTATCTTGATGAACCACAATTCTATACTCCTGATGATACCCCTCTTGTTCATTACCTGAAAAGTAAAAATGTCATCGGAATAATTCTTTCATCGTACCACATGAAAGATTCAGCAGAATGTTTGCGTAAATTGTTGGTTTTTAACATACCAATATCTGCGTGGGTTGAAGATCACAGGATATTGCGTATGGTTGACTATCATGGTCCTGCAAAAAAGAAACTGTCCTTTTTTGATTCGAGCTATTCGATTCTTCCGGGTTATGAGGTAGGAAGATATCTTATAGGGAAAGGACATAAAAGAATCGCCTATATCTCACCATTTCATAAAAGCCCCTGGTCTCAGAACCGGTTAGCTGGTTTGAAAAAGGCAGCAATGGTATATCAGGATATCCGGATAATACCTTACGTGTCTACTGAATATCTGAATGATTATTTTTTTATGATTAAAATTACCGGAGAATCCTCATTTGGCAAAAAACTGGTTTCAGGAGTCGCAGAGAGGTTGCATCCGTTTCTGAGAAACCGGATTGCTTCAATTCAGTATGAACATGACATCCTCTTACGCGATAATATGATTTTTACCGTTTGTGAGGAGTTTATTAATGAAGCTTCAAAAGACAGCTCGATAACTGCCTGGGTGTGTGCAAACGATCACATTGCGGTATTGATAACTGATTACTGGAACTACTGCTCAGTCCCGCTTTCTCAAAGACCAGCCCTTATCGGTTTTGACAATTCTTTCAAAAGTTTCGAACGAAATATCAGTTCATACGAATTTAATACTTTCGGAGAAGTGCAGAATATGTTGAATCATCTTCTCTACCCCAATAGTACATGCTTATTAAATGGAAGCCCGGAAGTGAAATTAAGTGGAAGAATAGTTGAAAGGAACAGTTCAATAGCCTAGACCCGCTATTTGTGTTTTTATGGGCAATATCAGGTAGAGTGATTCCCGTTATCTCAGGAATTTGATTGTAGTGGAACACGAATAGCTCAAATGAGGAAACACGAATGATTGAAAGAGATAATCTTCGCTATTTACAAATGTTTCGCAAATTGATTCTTTATCGTGAAAGAAACATGCAGAAATCATTACTATTAAAGGGGTGTGTCTGAACTGCGATCAGAATGATTTACATGTTTATTCAGGCTGCTTTCAAACTTCTCCAAAACCATTTCCACAGTTACATTCTGCAAACAGATATTGTTACCTCTTTGACAGGTAACACCTTTCTGGCGGCATGGACGGCAATTTACCGGCACTATACAGAAATGAACATTTTTTCCCCGAGCATGAATTCTTTCAAATAATCCTGGCCCCCAGATAATGGTCGTAGGTTTTCCAATGAGTGCTGCGTAATGTGCCGGACCGGAGTCGTTTCCAATAAATGCAGTGCAACTGTCTATCTGCTCCATCAGTTCTTTAACAGAGGAAAGAACGGTAAATGACACCGACGGGTTGTTTTGAAGATTTTTCGGAACGATAAAATCCTGATACTCCTTTGGGGTACCTATTACCTTAACTTTGTAGTTCTGTTCTGTCAGATTCTCCATAAGCTCAAAAAACTTTGGCCACTGCTTGGGTTTCCATGATGCGAACGGATGAATAACTATCCATCCGTTATCAGTGGTTTTCTTCTCTATCAGTGGAAAAAACCGGTCTTCCCCGGTGATTTCCCCAAATACCCTGCATAGGACATCAAAATTATGTGTGTCTGGTGGATAACTCAGAATTTTATCGTAGAACAGCTTGGCACCTTTGTAAACATAGTGTTCCCGCTCCTGCAAAAGTCCGAGCTTGTGAGCGGATTTCGATTGATTCACCAGAAAGCCTCCCCAGATATTCATGCTGAGATTAATGGCGTGACTGAAAGATGTTTCACGCACAAATCTGAGAAGTTCTGAGAACTTTTCAATGCTGCTGTTGTCAAATGGAATGAAGGAAACCGGAATCTGAAGATGGTCGATGACCTCTTTGTTCATTGGTGGGCTGATAAGGACTATTTCTATCTTCCTCTTCTGAAGCTGTTGAAGAAAAGGGATGAGAAGGAAAAAATCACCCAGTCTATCAAATTTAGTGATCAGAATGCGCTTGGGTGGGCAATCGGGACGATTTCCCTTAAAGTAACTGGAACCAATAAAGGTCCAGTAATATTTGGCACAACGAAGAATCAGTTTATGCATAGGTAGAAAACCATTTCTTTTAAGTGCGTCGATATTTTATGTTCCGGGGAATCATCATATAAAACTTCTGGCAGCATTAACAAGACTAAAGATAAATCAAAAATGAGAAAGGTCCAAATGCCATTACCCTGTTAAACCGTATTAAAATCATTCTTACTGGTGTCTATTCTCCCATTATGCGTACCAGACATTCATGGATTCTATACTACCTGAAATACCGGTATTGTTTGTAAGGGTACCGCAGTAGTGGTATCCGGCTTTTGCAAAGGTAATATTCATACTGGCGGAAAGTGCTCGGGCGATGGTGTAGCGTGTTTTTATACCGCGCACTGTCATTGATTTTTCCATTTTTGCAAGCAGGATTGCGGCAAAGCTGTTCCCCCGGAAGTCGGGATTTGTTCCAAAGTCGGTGAATTCAACGCTGCTGGTTTCCAGATCCATTTCGGCCGAAGATGCGGCAACAAGGGTTTTGCCGGAGAATATGCCAAAATAGGCAATATTTTCTTTCATCGTCTGTTCAAGGTAGGCCGGGTCAAAGATGGGGAAGGGGTAGGTTAGGAAAACATTCCGGTACAGAGAGGCCAGTTGCTGGCAATCGCCACTTATCAGTTCCCGCAGACAAAAACCCTGCGGGAGTGCTGGAGTCGATTTTTCACGCTTTTTATCCAGGGCAAGCGCAAGATTTCTGTCCATGGTTTCCTGTATCTGGGGCAGAACTTTTTTGCGGTCCGGATGAAAAAATTTTCCCATAAAGATGCAAGCATTTAAATCATAGTAGGCAGGTATCCTCGCTTCCTCCTCAAATCCATTTTGGGCAAAGAAGGATGCGTGATGCTCTGGTACTTTGATAAAGGCTTTGGTGTACCCATTTGCGGTAATAAGCCGGTAAATGGTTTGCAGAAGCCTTTTTGGTTCATTCCTATCCCATTTCATCAAATATAGACGGTCACTGGCTTTTCCGTGCTGGAAAAGCGCACCGTCTTTTTTTTCTATGCAGTCGCAGGACATAAGGATCTCCTGTTTATCCGCTCATTGCCGGCGGGAGTCAGCGAAATGGTTGAATCCTCATCCGAAAGGAGGCGCTGGATGCCGATGGGCGAATGTTCCTCTGCGTCATTGAGTTTGAGTTGCAGATTACACTCTTCGCAATTACGGTCACAGAAAGTTGGTTCGTAGGAATCTGGTTCCTTGTAGGTGGTTATTACTCCCTCATAATTTCGAAGTACGACCTTGTTTGTGGACCAGGAAATAAGGTAATTGGGCATAATGGGGATCTTTCCACCTCCGCCGGGTGCATCGACTACATAGGTGGGAACTGCGAGTCCGGAAGTATGCCCGATCAGGCTTTCCATAATTTCAATTCCTTTTCCTACCGGGGTTCTGAAATGAGTGAGTCCTTCTGAAAGGTCGCATTGGTATAGATAATAGGGTCGAACTCGTGCGGTAAGAAGTTTTTGGCAGAGTCGTTTGATAATACGTGGGCAGTCATTTACTCCGGCAAGAAGTACTGACTGATTTCCCAGAACAACACCGCCATCAGCGAGTCTCGCCAGAGCTTGCCGTGACACGCTCGTAAGTTCACGAGGATGGTTAAAATGCGTGTTAAGGAATATCGGCTGGTATTTTTTTAGCATAGCGACCAGTTTATCGGTTATACGATAGGGGAGCACAACCGGCATACGACTTCCTATTCTGATAATTTCAACATGGGAAATTTCGCGGATAGCTCTTAAGAGAAGTTCCAGTTTGTTATCTTCAAGCATAAGGGGGTCTCCGCCGGAAAGAAGTACATCGCGGATTCCTTCGTGTTCACGAATATACTGGATTGCCGGCTGGAGCTGTTCAAAGCTTGGTATGGAGTCACGGTCACCTACTTTACGCTTACGGGTGCAGTGGCGACAGTACATTGAGCAGAGATTGCTCACATGGAAAAGAACACGGTCCGGATAGCGATGAGTCAGATACGGTGCAGGAGAGTCCTTGTCTTCAGAGAGTGGATCGGTCATGTCATAAGGGGCTCTGATCAGTTCACTGGAGCGGGGTATTGCCTGCAGATATACCGGATCGTTGCGAAAGTCATCAATGTCAATCAATGAAAGATAATAGGGGGTAACACTGAGGGGAAATTTCTCTATTGTTATTTCCAGTTGATTCAGTTCTTCACTGGTCAACTCAAGGCCTTCGATGGATTCGAGCTGTTCAATGGTAGTAATGGAATGGCGGATTTGCCATTTCCAGTTCTGCCATTTTTCTATATCGGCACCCTTTTCCAGTGTTTCTGCAATAGTTTTCTGTCTGTGATTAAAAGACATCATTCCTCCGTGGAAAAAACAAAAAGACACGAATTAAATATCAATACCTGAACATGAAAGATCAACAAATAACCATTTGAGGTTCTGACTTAATGGCCGATGACCAGTTGTCAGTCATTGGTAAAGCAGGTCACCCAGATGGTGCAGATAAAAGATAATGTCAGATCATTTAAAATTCAACAGTTCAAGCTCATTGATTTAGAAAATGTTTTTATAAAGTAAATGACTGTACCTGGAGCAACTTTTTCTAATAAAAGCAATACCTGGAAAAATCAGTTTTGAAAAATAATTTACAATTAGCTTGATTGTTGGGTCCAGCAATGACTGGACTTGAAGGGAATAAATGAATGCTTGCAAAGAATATAAAGCATTCTGTTGGAATACTTATTGCAGTTTCAAGATATAACATTTTTAATACCCTCTATCTGGCAGGTGATGAAGAAATGGCTTTACTGAATACTCTTTATTTTCTGATTAGAAGATTCTTTTTTAAAGTCGATTTCCCATTGGGAATTTCCGTTGATCTTACTAACCGCTGTAATTTGCGGTGTAAGCATTGTTATTTTCTCAAACAGAACCAGAGTACAGAACTTGGTGATGAAGAGTCGCTGCTAAGAATACAGGAACTTAAAAAGAATTATCCATCGGTGATACACGCTGCCTGGCTTGGGGGGGAACCTCTTCTGAGAAAAGAACTTCTTGTCCAATGTGTGCGATTATTTCCAATTAATATGATTGTAACAAATGGAACGATAGAGCTGCCAGTGATAAAAAATGGTGTTTTTAATGTCTCAGTAGATGGAACAAGGAGGTATTACGAATCTGTTCGGGGAACTGGTGTATATGATAAAGTAAAGGATAATGCCAATCGCAATGATATCCGGATTAATGTTACCTGTGTATTGAACAGGCTAAATGCTGATTGTATAGAAGCATTCCTGGATGAATGGAAAAATACCCATATACAGGGGATAAGTTTCAGTTTCTATACTCCGCAAAGGGGTATTGATGATTCACTCTATCTGGATGGCGCACAGAAGGATCGGATTATAGACAGAATTCTGAATCTCAAAAAGGAATACGGAAACTTTATTATCAACAGTTGCTCAACTCTTAAGCTCATGAAATCAACGGTTTCATCGGAAATTACTACCCGTTGTATGGCTCCCAGAGCCTTTCTCAGCATTGATGCAAAAGGAAAGATAAAGAATCCCTGCGTAATGGGATCTGAGGCAGACTGTTCACGATGCGGATGTGTGGTTCCTTTTGAGATCGAATCGGTTTTAAGAAAAAAACATATAGATTCTATACTTACAGTGAAAAAGTTTTACACCGGGCACTAGAAGCTGAAGACAGTAGCATAGGCAATTGATCTTGTTAGCAGAAAATCGGTTTTGGACAACAAGGATGAATCATTTATCTTATTGCTGACGATTAAATTTTACCTGAATCGGATGATTCTGATGGAGTGATTTTCTTGCCCTTTTGCGTATCCTCTTTGAAGCATATCACCTTTGAATATATCCTACTCCTTTTTCTGCCCGGCTACTCCCAGGGACATGGGTGAACAGAGCTGTGGGATCTGCTAGTTAGAGGGTACTTTTGCTTTATCATCAGGAAAAAACGATTCGATTCTGGTATAATCTAAAATGGTAATCAAATAATTAAAACATTTCTCTGATCGGGTATTTTTTTATGACTATTAAAAGCAGTTTTCTTTTTTCTTTTTTTCTTCTGGCTTTTTCATTTAACCTTTTAAATGCAGAAGAGGTAAATCTCAGCGGCAAAATCCAGAATCAATCCGGTAGCCCTGTAGAGAATGCTGAAGTATTACTTTTAAGTAACAGCGATTTAAATGCAAAGACCGATTCAGAGGGAAAGTTCTCTATCACAGGAGAGATAACATCTGTGGGGCACTATAAATCCAGGTTCAATTCCTCTGCTTCGGTTCGCGGCTCTAATATTCAGGTAGTTCTTGGAAAATCTTCCCCCGTTACTATTAACATTTATAATATCTCTGGAAAAAAAGTGTACGAATTCAATTCGGGCCTGCTAAATGCTGGACTCAACGATTTTGCCATTCCGAGGAGCAGATTTGGAGCCGGTGTTTATATGATTGCCATAAATTATGAAGGAAAAAGTGAAGTGTTCAGGTATTTGTCATCGGCACAAATAACTGGATTACAAAAAAAAGTGCCGGAAAAATCGAGGGCAAATACAGCAGTATTGAAAAAATTCGCTCTTTTGGCCCAGACTGCTATTGATACATTGTTAGTCAGCGCAGAAGGTTATCAATCGGTAAGGTATCCCATTTCCTCCTACAATCAGAGCGGGATTGTGATAATTCTGGAAAAAACAAGTCATTCAAGACTGGATAATATAGACAAGGACTGTGATGATGGAGTGATGCCGGGTACGGTTTCCGGTGGGCAGAACGGTTGGGGTTCCCGATATTGGGACTGCTGTAAACCGCACTGCTCATGGCCTGACAAAACAAAACATTACGCAGCAAACTGCAGTATCGATGGCAAAACGGAGGTTCCCTGCTTTAAAGTGGTTGGAGATGAGCACTGGACCGGTCTTGAAGGAATAAAAAGCGGTTGTGATCAGGATGGAGAGGCGTTCATGTGCTATTGTCACGTTCCGTTTGCTGTCTGCAAGAATCTGGCTTACGGATTTGCGGCAGTTCCGGCGGGAGATGATGCCTGTGGAAAATGTTTTCAGCTTCAGTTTGATGGCGGCTTCAGACATGGTGAACCCAAGGCGGCTCATGCGATGATGAAGGGTAAAACAATGATCGTTATGGCCTCAAATATCGGTCATGATGTAGGTGGTGGACAATTTGATATAATGATTCCGGGAGGCGGTTTGGGGGCATTCAGAAATGGATGTGCCAGGCAATGGAAAGTGGATGTTAATAATGAAGCTCTGGTAGGAAAGGGAAGTGGTGGATTGACCTCATATTGCCAGGAAAAGGTAGGTTGGGATGCAGATCCTGAGGACATAAAAGATTGTGTCAGAAATATGTGTGATAACCTCTTTGGAAAAGATCCATCGTTACATGATCTCTGGGAGGGATGTATATGGTATGTGGACTGGATGCACGCTGTTGATAATCCTACTTTTAGCTACAGAGAGGTTCAATGCCCTCAGGAGCTCATTGATCGCTATTATTCCTCACATCATCCAAAGCCATGAAGGTGAACTTGCGAGTTTTTATTTTAGAAAAAAACTTTTGTTTAGAACGGGAGGTTGCAGCTATCGACAGATGCGGTAGCTCGCTTCCAGCGGGGAAATTTCACTAAGCATCCTCTTTTAGGCTCCAAACATTTCAATTTCTGACCAGGGAACTCGCTAATTGGCAATGATCCTCCCTCTCGGGAGGATTTAGACATTTTATAGCGGTTATTCCCGAAACGTAAGCTATACCTGGCTCATCAATACACGACGATAATGAAAACCATAAATTGACAGCGTTATTGCATTTGGAAGCATTTTCGGACGACAAATTGTGGTCCAGATAAAGAGTTTCCAGAAATGGCGCTGTCCTTTTTCCCGAATACCCAGTTTCCAGACAGCTTTTGTAAGGGCTCTTAGCTGCAAAGAAATGGGAAGCGGGGGAGCCTTTGAGGTCTGACGGTATTCTTTCAAATGGGTTTTAATTCTGGAATAATAGTTTTTGGGACTGAAGATTGAATTGAGCACGCGTTTATACCCCAGAATCAGGGTGTCAACATCCATTTTCGGAATAAAATTAATCGTAAAGTCAGTATTATTGCCATTACTTGGTTTTTTCAGAATTCTTCCGGTACTTTGAAGTCTTTGAAAAAGCTGTGTTTCTGGCAGGGCATTGAGCAGGCCTACCATAGCAGTTACGATCCCGCTTGATTGAATGAACCGGATCATATTATCAAATGTTTTTACTGTATCGGTATCGAATCCCACGATAAAGCCGGCCTGAACCTCAAAGCCGTTATTTTGCAGGATTTTTACTTTTTCTTGAAGATTTTTATTTGTGTTCTGAACCTTTCCACATGATTGAAGCCCTTCTTCTTCAGGTGTCTCTATACCCACGAATACGCAGTTGAAGTTTGCTTCACGCATAAGGTGCATGATTTCAGGATCATCAGCCAGATTGATTGACGCTTCGGTGTAAAGGACAAATGGCCGTTTTTTCTTCTTCATCCAGGCACCAATTTCTTTCAGAATCTCTGTTACTTTTGCTTTATTTCCAATGAAATTATCATCAACAACAAACAGTGATCCTCGCCATCCTGCATCGTAAAGTGCATCAAATTCCGCAATAACCTGCTGGGGCGTTTTCACCCGCGGAATTCGACCGTTTATAATCACAATATCACAGAACTCACAATTAAATGGACATCCCCTGGAGATCTGTAAGGCCATTGATGCATAATCTTTCATTCTTATTAAAGACCAGTCAGGCGCCGGTGTTTTGGTAATATCTGGCTTTTCCTTCGAAGTATAAATGCGTTGAAGAGTTCCTTTTTGCAGATCCTCAAGAAACATCGGGATTGTAATTTCACCCTCATTGAGCACAAAGCAGTCTACTTCTTCAAATTCACTGTATCCGGTGGTAAAAAGAGGGCCGCCAGCAACAATAAACTTGTTCCACTTTTTAACTCTGGAAATGGTTTCGATCGCAGACGCCTTCTGAACAATCATGCCGCTTATAAATACATAATCAGCCCACTCTATGTCCGAGTCCTTTAGTTTTGAGATATTCAGATCAATCAAACGTTTTTGCCAGTTTGAAGGCAGCAGATTGGAGACAGTCAGAAGACCTAGCGGAGGAAGAGCCGCTTTTTTGTTAACGAATTTCAGCGCGTGTTTAAAACTCCAGAAAGTGGGTGGTACTTCCAGATAGATCAGCAAAATATTCAACTTAAATTCCTCTTTTCAGATTTAAAGATTTGAAATCCTGTTAGGTTTAGTGTAAGGGTTCAAAATAGTAAGACAGGAAAAAACTGCAGCAATCTAAATGGAAACATTAAAACCGGCTGATTCGGATTAATATTCAATTTCGAAACATCAACAGCAATTCTCAAGTTTTTAATATACTACATAACCGCTTCTCCTTTCATAATAATTAATTTGTCAGTGGTTGCAGCAGCTACCGCATACGCCATAACCCTTATAATTATTTCATGAAATAAGCCCGCAGTCAAATAAAGCTTTTCTTTTAAATCGAGATTCTTTAAACTGTTTCTGATAGTGATCCGGGTTAATGCAAAATGTTATTTATAAAGTCGAAGCTTATTTGTAGATATAGCAATGAATAACGCGGGAATCTGTTAAAAGAAAGGATGCAGGAAATATGATTGCAGACTCCGGTTCAGGTTCTGTTGACAAGAGCTGCCAGGATCACTGAGACATCAGAGCAATGTAAAGCTCTACAGGAGAGAGGCACGGAAACCATTAAAGCTGGTAAACTGGATTGTGCAAAAGCCCGGAAAGTAACCCTTGAGCTTTACATATACTGTATCGTAACCATTAATATTTAAGGTAATCGGAAAAGTCAATAATCATCTTTTTATCAAAAGCATAAAGAATGATCAGACTATTGCAATTGGTTCTTCTCACTGTTTATTAAGATCACCAACTCCAATAAAAGGCATGGCACCATTTCCTGCTACCTGTGGCATTATTCCATTCCACTTCTCAATAGCTTTTAAATTGGCTTCGACTTTTCTTAACTCTATGAGATCCCTGGAGATGATGTCTCTTTGTTTTCTGAGCGCTTCGGCTTCGGCTGAAGCGATAGTAATTTTCTGTTCTGCTTCAATTTTAACTCGTTCCAGATCTCTTTTGGCTTTTAGAGCAAGTTGCTCTGCGGTCTGTTTCGATTCAATGGCATCCATAAAGATTTTAGAAAAGCTGAAACCAACAATAGAAAACGCATCAACGGCTATATGATATTTCAACAATCTTTCAGAGAGATGCTCTCTCATGGAAGCACTAACCAAAGGCCTTTTGGTAATGAGTTCTTCGGCTGTATAAAGTGCAGTGACAGCTTTAACAACCTCTTGAATCGCAGGGTCAATTATTCTGTCTTTGAAATCTTTTCCGATAGTCTGATATACAATATTGGACTTGTCAGGAATTATATGGTAATTTAGCGCCACTTCGGAACTTACTTCTTGGAGGTCTGATGAAGAAGCGGCCGCACCTGTAATAGCTTTCTGAACCTTTACATCAACAGGAACGACCTGCTGCATGACTGGTATTCTAAAGTGCAACCCTTCATCCAACACTCTTTCCTGTACCGCACCGAAATTGAGCAAAACACCTCTTTCACCGGCTCCAATCTGTACCCATGGTCGGAAAAACACCAATATCACCAGTAATAACCCAAGCACTATAAATAACCATGCCGGTTCATTTTTAATAATATTTTTCACTCCATAAACATCATGCTCAGACATACCTCGTCGCCCCTTTTTTTTGAGAAATAAATCGATTCGTTCATCTGGTGTAGGTTTCATGTTTCACTCACAATAAGTAGTTTTTCTTGTTTCTTTAAAAATATTCACAAAAAAGCCTTTCTCATCCTGAAGCTGTTGTTCTTTTGCGGGTCTTAATCAAAAAAAACTGAAAACCCGCCTAGTTGTATGATTTCGATATTCATTTGTTAGTGTAAGGTGCTTGCAAATCACTGCGAAGAGTAGACAAAACGATGCATCCTCTAAAGTGGGAGACATCTTATGGCGAGTCACACTAAAATGAAAAAGTCCAAATCAGGTAAATGATAAAATAAGTACCCCAACCAAAAAAAAGCAAGGCAGAGGAAAATAGACCTAAATCGTCCGTTTTGGTAATCGCTCAATTCCATGAATATTATACCAAACTCAATGTAACAGGTTGATGCTTCTATCGTTTCACTTTTTATTGTAATTTTAACTTGTGTGTTGCAGAGAAGAATAGTTCCAAATTCGCCCAATCCTTATCTTTATCTGTAAAAACTTCCCCGCTATCCACAATTTGATGACATGTCTATTTACCGTAAAGATTGAGCCGGGTTTATGCAAAATGAAATTTATTAGTAAAGTCCAAAATGTATTTATCAATATAATAATGATTGAGAAATCTGTCAAAAGATAAGAGCGCAGTGAAATAGAAATTAGGTTGCTAACACCGGTTCAGGTTCTGTTGACAAGAACTGCCTGGCATGTGGAGACATCAGAGAAAAGTAAAGCTCTACAGGAGAATCACATCCTGCTAGCAGAAAATAAATTGGTAGAAGAAAAACAGCCGCAAATTTTATTTTTTGCATGGAAAACTCCAGACGTTAAAATGTATTAAGATTAAAAAATGTTGCCTTTCAAATTTGAGTAAGCCTTTACATTTGGTCCAAGCACCCTGAATATATCTTAAATTGATTAAAAAAACAATAAAATAAACTCAGATAACTGTTTTGACTGTCTCATAGGATATTTAGGTAAAATTAATGCTTCGACCTTTATTCTCTATTATCTGGATCATCGATTGCCACTTGATTAAAAACTCTGGACCAATTAGATTACATAACACATCCCCAAATTACTATGACCCTATTTGGTTGGTTTAAGCGATGTATTCCTTGAAAAATCCTCTTGTTACACTGCTGTTTTTAACATCTCTTTCGAATGCCCATTCTATTGCAGAAATCCTTGATGATTATGAAATGATCTCAAAAAAAGAGGTTCAGACTGACGATTCGAATATCTCGGGTGTAGCTTTTGACCCTAATAATGGTACCTTACTGGTTGTAGATAACAATACTTGTAATATTCATGAGGTGACAACCTCGGGGCAACTCGTGAACAGCATTAAGCTCAACGGCTTTAATGATGTGGAGGGAATTGCTTTTCAGGCAGACAGCTATTTTCTGGTGTGCGAAGAAAGAAAAGGGAATGTGATCCGGATAAATTTACCTCAATCCCGTAGCGGTTCGATAAATAAGGAAGATTGCCAGGTATTATACATTTTAGAAGACAATTTTAATTCCGGTATCGAAGATGTTACATATGTACCATCCAGAAAATCCGGCTTCGCGGTGAAGGAAAAGAATCCTTCTGCCCTTTTTCGACTCTTCTTTGATAACTCAGGGAAACCAGTAGATTATCAGGAGGTTTTATCATTTTCCTGGGACGGTCTGGAAGGAGATGCTGCAGGAATCTATGCTCTGGCAGATGGTAATATATTAATAATCAATGAGATAGGAAAGAAAATAGTCGGAATGGATTCTACTGGAAGAGTTTTATCAGAAATAAAAATTGATATGAACCAGCCTGAAGGAATTACCTGCAATGAGACCGATGGCACAATTTACGTGGCAGGAGAAGAGAGAGAAATGGCTATTTTCAGCTTAAAAAAAGACCGGATCAGGAATAGAGATGGAAAATCTGTATGCTTCTTTTCCAATACCGGTGCAGAAATTATCCTGTCAAATAAAAAAACTTTTAATAAATCCATATCACCGCAAAAAATCTGCTATACTTTGCATGGCAGATACATTGAGGCAGGTAAAGACTACTCAGGACTGCATTGTGCGAGTCAGTTTATGGTTTTCAAAATTATAAACGGCAGTAGCAGAAAAACAGGTGGCAGTACCTCGACAAAGTGATGATAAGTGAAGGATTTCTCCGTGAACTCCTCCCATAGTATCGATTCTTGTGATAAATGAATACTAAGACTATGGTTTCAGGAAAAACCTGGAAATACCCCTTCAGGGATCCAAATAGACCCATAGGGCTAAATAAAATGATCAATTCAAAAAAGGTGTTGTCAAGTTTTTATAAGGAAGAATGGCCAATTTTTTTAAAAACGTCCTCGGTGTCCCACTTGAAAAACACTCAGACAGAAATCATTTTATATTACCTTTAAACAGGGGGCGTTACGCTTATGTTCAAAAAAGTATATGAGTATCTTCTTTCTCACAGCATCTATGTGATGGTTATCGGGTTTGTGGTCGCTCTTGGAGGACTGCTGGTTTATATGCAGACTCGTTTTATGGGTAATTTTGTACCGCAATTAGCCTTTGGTGTGACTATAGCTGGTTTTGTAATTTATATTGTAGGACGAGTATTAGTTGCAACACAGCGCAGAAAAAAAAATACGATTTTTCGTAGAGATTCCAATACTTAATGGTATAATGCTTCTATAGCCCTTTCTCTGATGAATAATCACTGGATGAATTGCTGACTCTGGAAGTTCACTGAAAAACGGGATTTTAAAAGATTTCAGGGTCTTTTTGATAGTTATACCTAAAAAGCAAAGGATTGTACGTGAAAGTTCAGGATCTTCTTCAGAAAAACGCCATTCTCATTGACCTTAACAGTGTCGATAAACGGGATGTGCTCACACAGATGGCCCGTTTTATGGCTTCATTGCACGGGTTGCAGGATGGGGATGACATATCACAGAAAATTCTGGAACGTGAGAACGACATGTCAACAGGAATTGGCTATGGAATTGCCATACCACATGCCAGAATTTCCGGCATAGATCGTCTTTATATGGTTGCAGCCCGCCATAAAAATGGCATTGAGTTCAATGCCATCGATGAACAACCGGTTCATCTGCTTTTTATGATGATCTCCCCGATGAACACTTCAGCGGAACACACTCATATACTCTCATCTCTCTCGCGCATCATGTCTTATGAGGATGTCAGAAAAAAGTTGATGAATGCCAACTCTGCCGAGCAGTTTATGGATATCATTATCAAAAGTGAAAATAAATATATTGAATAATCAATTTTAATGATGCTCCATAGGGGCTATCCTGAGAGAGTGGTCTCTTAAGGGGCCAGGATTTTCAGAGCGAAAGCGATATGTGCAGCGATTCCGGTTTTAATTGCTCTTTCGTCCGGATTAAATTTGGAGGAATGGATACCGAACATCGCTGAGCTTTTCTTCCGGTCATTGACACCCAGATGCACAAAGATTCCGGGAACAAGTTCCTGATAATATGAGAAGTCTTCTGCATACATTGAAGGGTTTGTTCTTTGCACTAAGGAACCCTGACCCGCAAGTGCCTTAAATTCATTTGAAAACTGATTCAGCAGATCCGGATTGTTGTAGCCAGGCGGGTAAGAGCGGTTAAAGGAAACTTCCGCAGTTGCCCTGAAAGATCTGGCGGTTGAAACAACCATGTCTTCTATTCGCTTTACCATCATATTCATACAATCTTTGGAGTGTGTGCGCAAAGTACCATGCATAACTGCCTGATCTGGAATTATGTTCCTGATGCTTCCTGCGTGTAAAGATCCGATGGTAAGAGTAGCAGGAGTAAATCTGGAAACTTCCCGGCTGATCAGAGTCTGTAATTGGGATATTATTGCTGCAGAGCAGACTACCGGATCTATCGTTTTCTCAGGTGTTCCCCCATGACCGCTTTTACCTTTGACTATTATGTCAAAGGTGGTGACTCCGGCATAATCTAACCCTTCCTTGACTCCGATGATATCATAAGGATGATCTGTGGAGACGTGTAAGCCAAAGACCGCATCTGCCTTTTTGGGAAAAACGCCGCCTTTAATGAGCAGGTAAGCTCCACCAGGTTCAACTTCTTCCGATGGCTGGAATAGAAAAAGTATATTGCCTTTCCATCTGTTTTTGATCTTGTTAAGTACTGAAGCTGCCCCCAGAAGGACTGATGTATGTAAATCGTGCCCGCAGGCGTGCATAACCCCTTTTTTCTTTGAAGTAAAAGATAAGCCGGTCTGCTCCTCTATTGGCAGTGCGTCCATATCAGCCCGAAGCACAATCGTTTTACCCCGGCCATTATTTAATGATGCAGTAACGGCGGTTTTGTCAAGATGAAAGGAAGGTTTCAGGCCAATTTTTCTGAGATTGTCATAAACCAGCCGGGCTGTTTCCTTTTCAGAGCCTGAGAGTTCGGGATTCTGGTGTATTATCCTGCGGATACTGGTTATTTCTGGTAATACACTTTCGATCTGGGAATCAAGTTCTTTATCATTAATAGTAAGGCTCATTATTTATCTCCGCAGCATTCTTTCACGCTTTTTGAAAAAGTGAACCAGAGGGTCTACATATCCGGTTTCTGTGGAAATACGGATCTCATCAATGCCAGAAATTTTAAAGAGGTTACTGATGTAGCTATGCTTTTTCTGCATTTCCTGCTCATAAAACATTCTGAATTGTTTACTTCCCGAATCCACCAGAATTGTTGCACCAGTTTCAGCATCTTCAAGCTCTATCAGTCCGGAATCCGGAAAAGTCATCTCTCTGGGATCGTTTACGGTGATTGCTATCAAATCGTGTCGTTTTGCAGCTATTCTCAAGGCTGCATCAAATGGAGATGCAAAAAAATCGGAAACCAGAAATGTCACCGCTTTTTTAGTTTGCACTCGGTTAAGGAATTTTAGTGCCTCTGTTATATTGGTTCCTGATTGCGCAGGTTTGAAAAACAGGAGTTCTCTGATTACATGCAGTACATGATTTTTCCCTTTTTTGGGAGGAATGTAAAGCTCCACATCTGAGGTAAAGATGATAAGCCCCACCCTGTCATTATTTTTAATGGCAGAAAAAGCCAGCAGTGCACAGAGTTCTACCGCTGTTTCGCCTTTGAATTTATTAACTGAACCGAAATTTCCCGATGCAGAAGCATCGACCATGAGAATCACTGTCAGTTCACGCTCTTCTACGTGCTTTTTGACATAAGGATCTCCCATGCGGGCTGTGACATTCCAATCGATCGTGCGAACATCATCACCTTCGATATATCCCCTGACTTCGGAGAATTCCATTCCTTTACCTTTAAAAGCGCTGTGGTAACCTCCTGATATTATCGAATCGACAATGCGCTTGGTCTTGATCTCTATGTGACGGACTTTTTGAAGAACTTCTTTGGGTATCATAATTTACTCAAATCGAGATCTGTGATGATTTTTCTGAGTTCTGCTATATGTTGTTTCTTAGTATTTATTTTTAATCGCAAAAGAATAAGCATTCCCAGTATGAAAACGGATACAGCAGCAGCACCAAGAAGCATAACAGAGGATTTTTTCCTTTTGTTCTGCTCAAGAAGCTGCTTTTGCTCTTCATGAAGAAATTCAGTGTGTCTGGTTCGAATCATCTGAACTGTTTTTTGATCCGCGCTACCTGTTATTTCCATGTTATTGCTTTTTTGGAAGCTGCGAATATTGACAGTCAATTCATCTCCCGAAAATCCAAGAATGGAAAGCAGATTGATGAGTTCAGCCCGCATTAATTTTTTCTGTTCCCGTGCTATTTCACGCAACTCCTCTCCGGTTGAAAAGAGAAGTCCGAAGGGGTACTGTTCGGTTAGACGAGTGTAAAGCAGAGATGCACGTTCATAATCATCGATTTTCTGGTAATGCAGAGCCAGTTCGAAAAGTGCATCATCTGCGACATCCGAGTCTGGGAAGTTTTCGATAATCTGCTGCATGATAAAAAGCATTTTGTCGAAATCTCCCATTTGACGGTATGTCTTGGCTTTCCATAACATGGATTGAGGACTGGGTGCTACCGAATCTGCATAGGAAAAGTTTTTCAGCGCATTTTTATAATCACCATTCTTGAAATATTCCAGGCCTGATTTGAAGTAGAGCTCAGGGGGATCTTTTTTACGTCCTATATGCAGATCGGCAGAACTTGATTTTTTTTGTTTTTTAGCTACAGAAGTACTACTGGTGTTTTTTTTCTGCTTTTCAGCTTCATTTTTATCGACAAAAATGATTCCTTTTACAGGATCATAAACTATAACCTTCTCTGCATACAGAAAAGAATGAATCGTACAGCAGAGAAGAAAAGGCAGAAATTGGAACCCCAAAGCAGTTCTGTTCATTTATGCTCCGCAAAGAATCATGGAACTTCGACACTGTCAAAAATCTTCTGAACGATATCTTCAGGGGTGATATTTTCTGCTTCAGCTTCATAAGTGGTGATAACGCGGTGCCGTAGTACATCCATACCAACATTTTTAACATCTTCGGGAGTCACATAGCCTCTCCCTCTGATAAAAGCATGAGCTCTGGCGGCACGGGTAAGAAACAAAGTAGCACGAGGAGATGCTCCATAAGAGATTAGGTCTTTTATATCAGCCAGGCCGCAATTCTGTGGCTCTCGGGTAGCAAAAACGATGTTAACGATGTAATCTTCTACTTTTGAATCCATATAGATATCAGCAACTATCTTTCTTGCTGACATAATCTTATCCACAGAAATTACCTTTGACACTTCCGGGATTTCTCCTTTGGCCATTCGCTGGAGAATAAGTTTTTCTTCTTCCTTTGATGGGTAGGCGATTTTGAGTTTGAGCATGAAACGATCAACCTGTGCTTCTGGAAGAGGGTATGTACCTTCCTGCTCTATTGGGTTTTGAGTAGCCAGAACCAGAAAAGGTTCCTGGAGTTTGTATGTGGATTCACCTATAGTAACCTGACGTTCCTGCATGGCTTCCAGTAGCGCGCTTTGGACCTTTGCCGGCGCTCTGTTGATTTCGTCTGCAAGAATTATGTTTGAAAACAAAGGACCTTTTTTAGCCACAAACTCACTGGTTTTCTGGTTATAGATCATCGTTCCTACAAGGTCTGCTGGAAGAAGGTCCGGAGTAAACTGAATCCGCTTAAAATCGGTATCGATTACTTTGGCAAGCGTGGAGATGGCCAGTGTCTTGGCCAGCCCCGGCACTCCTTCCAGAAGAATATGTCCTCTGGTCAGAAGACCTATGAGCAGCCGGTCGATCATCTTAGGCTGACCGACAATAACTTTTCCCAACTCATTTCTTAGAAGAGTGACAAATGTACTCTCTTCTTTAACCATCTCGTTTAATTGTGCTATATCTGCTCCCATGAGCTCCTCCGATTATGCAAAATTAATCATGCAGATAATACCAGGAATCTGCTGTTTTCTTTTAAAACAATTATTTATTACGCATTACGTATTATTATTATTTTTGGAAGTACTAATAAATCCCCTTGAATCCGGGAAACTTCTAATATACCATTTTACCTGAACTTTCCAAAACCGGGACATGATCATAATATTCAAAATTCTTGAATTTGTACTTCTGTTTATTGTTTTGAACAGATTGTTACACATTATACTTCCCGGAAAAAAAAGAAAAACATTTTTTCATTCATCCAGAGAAACTAAAAGGTATGATGGTACCGGAAAAGATATCAGTGATGCCGATTATGAGGAGGTGCGTTGATAGTGATTGCCGGTGCAAAGGGGGAAAAGATGAAGCTTTCAGTAATCGAAATTTCTAAATGCAAAGTGATTAAACCTTCCGGGCGTATTGATTGGGAAAATGCCCGTAGATTGGATCAGGTAATACAGGATATCATCAATGAAGGGTACTGCCGTATAGCGTTTAACCTGGATGATGTCGCATTTATCTGCAGCGGTGGAATCGGTGCTTTGGTTTACAACCTTAATAAAGTGAAAAAGATGGGTGGAGCGATTTATATTATCTCTTCTAACGAATACATTAATTACATATTTGAGACTCTGAAATTTGACCTTGTTTTTGAAGGTTATCAATACAAGACATTCGAGGAGTTTGCAAATAATGTACTTGAAAAAGAGTATATATGAGCTTTCTGGATGCAGAACCGCTTTTTTTTACTTCAGTTTACAAAGAAAGAATATGGGGCGGTTCAGCGCTGGCTTCCGTTCTAAATAAAAACATTCCTTCCGGCAAATTAATCGGTGAATCATGGGAAATTTGCGGTTTTGGCTCTGAACAAAGTATCGTTAAGCAGGGCCCACTAACTGGGAAAACCCTGGGAGAGCTTTTCAGGGATCACAGACCTGGATTGATAAACAATTATCCCTCTCCCTCATTTCCACTGCTGATTAAATTCCTGGATGCAGCAGACAACTTATCTGTTCAGGTACATCCGGATGGCGAATATGCCAGAACACATGGTATGGGGGATTGTGGTAAAACGGAATGCTGGTATATATTGGATGCAGCCGAAGATGCTCAACTCATTCTGGGTTTTAAACGGGAAGTTACTTTAGATGAGATTCGCTATGCCATAAAAAACGACTCGTTGCATCATCTGCTCAACTATGTTAATGTCCGTCCTGGTGAGGTGTATTACATCCCAGCAGGGACTGTTCATGCAATCCTGGGGGGAAATCTGATTTGCGAGATCCAGCAGCCTTCAGATACTACTTTACGTCTTTATGACTGGGGCAGGATCGATGGAAACGGAAATTGCAGAGAACTTCACATTGAACAATCCGTGCATACGGCGGATTTGACACCACATAATTACCGGATTGAACCAGTTACTCTGAACCATGGTACATATCAGCATTCATATCGGATAGCGTGTCGCTATTTTACCATGGAGGAGTATTTTCTGGCAAGCACAACCAGTTTGCGTTTACCTCCCAAGGAATATTTCCGGATATTGACTGCCTTAGAGGGAACATTTACCATGCATTATCCGTCCGGAAACCAACAACTGCACAAGGGCCAGACCGTTCTACTTCCTTCTGTTCTTGAGAGAGTGGATATATCCGGCGATGCTTCCGCCCGTTTTCTATGTATAACTGTTCCTGATTTACAAAAGGATGTTATCAGTCCGCTATTGCGTTATGATATTCCTCCCTCGGTTATTAAAGGACTGGGTGGATTTGAAGAGAGGAATGATCTTCTCCCACTGCTTCCCCACCGATAAGTTAAGAAGAAATTCGGCAGGACTACAATAATGTCAAGATTGTAACTGTTCTGGTAAACTGAAGTAATATCAAATCGGAAAAAATAAGAAGAAATATTAAAACAATAACTAATCAGGTGTAATCTGACAAAGTATCTAAACGAAGAATAAGAATACCTGAGTAGTTACTCAAAATCAAATATAACCCTTCCTCCAAAACGTATTTATAGTAGGCCTGGCTTTAAATAGAATTTGATTTAAAAAGGGGGGATAATGATGATATCTTCAACCAGTGCAAGAAAAAGGGCAGAGAGTGTTTATGAGGAAAGTTTTGCAAATCCTCAATTTGAGCAGGGGAGGAAAAAGGTCCCCCAGGCAGAGCTCGAGCACGTTTCTCCAGAACCACGGCAACCACAGTATCCAGAACAGCAGGCTGTAACAACAGATGAGCCTGTCAAGTTACAGTCCATCAGAATGAATGTTGCTGAACATTTGCAGAAAATAAGCGAGTGTCTGAACCAGATAAATAATCTGACTTCGGAAATTCAAATGGAAAAAGAAAACATAAAAAGAATTCTTCAGGATCTTCACATCTGAAAAAACAAAGATCTTAAAGTTTTCTGTTTTTCAAACCGGTTTTAAACCGGCTTGAAAAACAGAAAATCCAGCAGGTCTTTGTTCTTCTCTCCTTTATACCGCAGAATCCTTTTCACGATCGCTCTTCCAGGGAAAAGTACTTTTTGTAAAAATCAGCAATCGTCATGATTTCGATATCAATTATCAAACTAATGATCTCATCTTTTTCTATTACTGTATCCCTTTCAGGGCGGTCATCGAGGGTTACAAACGGTTCCACTCTCTGGTGCATCATAGTTGCCCCCTATGCAGGATCTTCATAAATTTAATAGTATTTAAACTACTCTCTAATCATTCTTTATTATAACTTTCGGTCTTTTTTCAAAGGAACTTTATATAGTTCCTCTATAAAAAATTCGTTAACCTAAACTGTTTTATTGCGGCTAATGCCTTTTTAATTTTGTTGGTCATAAGGTATTTTAAAGTATGGATTAAAATCTCCAACCAGATCTCTACTGACCGCCATACAATACAGATTAAAAATAAAGGGATAGTGGAGTTAAATTGTATTTGTGAGCAGGGAGGAATATGTCGAATTCGTTTTCATCAGCTAAAAATCCATTCAAGATATTGATTTGTATCGGGCTGTTTTTTCAGATCTTATCTGCACAGGATAAACTCGCAATTCTCACCGGAGATATTAAGGCTGGTCCATCTGTTTATTATTCAACCGAAGCTTATGCCTATTTTTCCAAAACCCAGCAGGATATCGCACCACAAGTGGAAAAGGAGATTGCCTTTAAAAGCTTAAGGTCTGCTGCATCTCTGGCAAATATGGGCCCCTCAGCAATTGGAGCCGTACCAGTACTATTGGAGGTCTTTCCTAAGGCTGTTCACGTGAGCATCATTAAGAACGCCCGATATGCCGGAGAAGGAACGTTTGAAGACTGGGTACAGACATATGTCACCAGCGAAAGAAATAAATTTCTGCTTGCTTCTCCATTCCTGGATTATAACTCTATGTCTTTGTGCGAACACCATATCCAGAGCTCTTCAGAAGTCGAGTACCTGGATAAATCTGCAGGAAAACGGGGAAGGGTAAATATAATTGTAATCCTCTCTTTAAATATTGGAAGTTGCGCTCTGGAGAGAATAACTGCTATGAATTTTGGCAACGATTTATCCGCCTGGAAAAAATGGTGGGATGAGAGCGGGAGTGCACAACTCTCTGCAGCAGCTTCAGTAAAACCGGTTATAAGCGGACCTGCTCTTTCTGGCGGACAGGCATTTAGCGAAATTAAACTGAAGGGTAAATACCGTATGAGTCTGACTACCGGAGATGAGCTTATCGGTATTGTAGAAGCAAAAGATGATACGTCACTGATTCTGGAAACAACCGAAGGTAAACCTTATGCTTTCGGGCATCATCTGCTTAAAAGTTACGAGCTTCTGACTCCTCCTCCTCCTCCCCAAAAAACTCAGAAATCCTCTCAAATAAGTTCTGCTGCTTCCGAGGTCAGGGTAGTATCCTACGATGAATTAAAGAGTGAAGGCGGATATAAAGGGATCACCGAGGTTCGGATCTCAAATGGGTCCATATTTAAGGGAAAAGTTGTTTCTGTTGATGAATCTATGCTGACCATTGATATTGAAGGATCCCAGATTCCTATCGCCAAAGCAGTTGTCGCCCAGATCAGCTTGTTGCCACCAGAGAAAAAGGCAGCAGAAAAGGAAACTACCAAAAAAATTCAGTCTCAACCAACTGATACAATCTTTGTAAAAAACTCTGAAACTGATGAAGAGGGTAAAGCCAAAGATGATCTCATTTTTGCAGGGGAAATCAGTAATATTAATAATCAGTCGGTCATAATGAAATTATCCAATGGAGCCACTAAAGAGATCTCACGTACTCAGGTGACCCGTATTATCAAGCATTCTACCAGCAATTATGAGGAAACCATTCAAAGATACGCAAAACCGTTATTCTGTCCCGATGACATGTTTCTGGTAGATATTCCTCCTGGCAAACAGGGCAGACCATTTTTTAAGGTCTGTGTTGATCGTTTTGAATATCCTAACCAGAGAGATGTTATTCCTCAGGGAAATGTTTCTTATCAGGAAGCGCAGGAGTTATGCAAAAAGAAAGGCAAACGCCTGTGCACTCAGGATGAGTGGCAATGGGCCTGCAGTGGCCTGGAAGGATACACATACCCCTATGGATGGAATCGGGATGACAATAAATGCAACACAGAGGGTGCTGTTGTAGTAGAACGGTCCGGAAGCAGGCATAACTGCGTAAGTAAGTATGGCGGATATGACATGGTAGGCAATATTTTCGAATGGGTGACCGGAACAAATAATGATCCAATGCTTATGGGGGGGCCTTATTCCAAATGTCAGACAGTATCACCTGGGGTGGGTGGGGGAGCTAAACCTCAAACTGGATTCAGATGTTGTAAAAGCAATTAGGAGAGGCGCTTACTCCTCTCCCTTAAAAATATCTGAAGGTCTCTATCTGATTGTCAGGGACCTTTGATATTTTTGCAGGATCGATCATAGATACCGTTAGCCCTTAAAAATGCCACTCCGTTTTTAATCTCATTCATTTGGGACTATCTCTGAGATGATCGGTGCCAGCTCATCAACGATTTTGGTCAAAATTAATTCTGAAAAATAATAGCCGCTTTCAACTTTTTTCTTCAACGATGCAACGTATTTCTCTTTAGCCGGGCTTTCCATCCATAGAAAGCGGCCCTTCTTAATTGAATTGTGGACTGTGTCTTTCATTTTACCATCCCTGGTTTGTATCTATTTTCAGTTCGTTTCCGTATATTAAATATCGACTTTGGTTTTATTTTGCTTAAGCTTTTAGTAGCGTAATTGTTTGAATAGTGTCGATCAGTGCAACTGATAATTGAGGGACTCAATAAAAGGCGCTTCCCGAATACCATTTCGGCCAAATTGGACTTGTTTACTGTATGACATAATTGTATCTGATCATTAACCTGTTACGAAAAGCCAAATAACTAACCGTACGTATGGTGGTTTAAGAGGGCGGAGGACTAACGTCCTCCTCCTTGAGGTAGTATTTCACCCAATTGCTTCATTTCCTTCTTCACCAGTGCGGATACGGATACACTGGGGTAGATCCAGAATAAATATTTTGCCATCACCAATGTTACCAGTTCTTGCACCTTTGATAATAGCATCAATAGTCGGTTTAACGAAATTCTCGTTTACTGCAATTTCTATTCTTATCTTCTTTAGTAAATTGACTTCTATTATACTGCCCCTGTAGCTTTCGGTATAACCGCCCTGTTGCCCGCAGCCGATAACATTTGTTACAGTCATTTTACGAACATCAGCCTCAAAAAGTGCTCTTTTGACATCAGGCAGCTTTGTTGGCTGAATAACTGCCACTACCAGTTTCATTTCTTACCTCCTTAAATGATGTTGCATTCTTAGTTGGTTCATTTGTAGTTAATGGGCTGATATCTTCGGTGGTGAAAATCTGGAATCCACTGTATCCTTCCAGCCCCATTTCACCAACATCAAGTCCACCAATTTCTTCTTCTCGTGATACTCTTAATCCGAAAACTGCTTTGATGATACTCCAGAGCAAAAATGAACCAATCAGTATAGCCACTGCAACAGACAGAACACCTAACAACTGGATTCCTAATTGTGCAGCTCCACCTCCGTAAAAAAGACCGGCTTTACCATCGAAATATTTTGGTGAGGCAAAGAGACCTACAGCCAATGTGCCCCAGATACCATTGACAAGGTGAACAGATGTCGCTCCAACTGGATCGTCAAGTTGAAATTTATCAAAGGTATATACTGAGAATACCACAATTATTCCGGCAATTAAGCCTATAATCACCGAACCAACCGGAGTGACTACTGCGCAAGGAGCGGTTATTGCCACCAATCCTGCCAGACAGCCATTTATTATCATGGAAAGATCAGGTTTACCTCTGGAAAGCCATGATGTAATCATTGCTCCCAGAATTCCGGTACAGGATGCCAGTGCAGTGGTTAAGGCAATCCGTGGAACATTAGCATCCATGGCAAGCTGGCTTCCCGGATTGAATCCAAACCATCCTAGCCATAGAATAAAACCACCCAGCGTAGCCAGAGGAATGGAGTGGCCCAGTATTGCATGCTGCGAGCCATCCTTGCGGTATTTACCAATACGGGGCCCCAGAAGAATAATACCGGTAAGTGCACACCAGCCTCCAACCGAATGAACCGCAGTAGAGCCGGCAAAATCATAAAATCCAAGCCCTGAAAGCCAGCCGCCTCCCCAGATCCAGTGTCCTGTCAATGGATAGATGAATGCCACCATCAGTGTCCCAAATACTAAGAAAGAGATCAGTTTAATCCGCTCTGCTACTGCTCCTGAAATTATGGAACACCCTGCCGCGGCAAATGCAAGTTGAAAAAAGAAAAAAACAAATGGAGGTATATTGCTTACCGGACTGTTTGCAGTCTCATTTACCAGAAAAGAATCGGTTCCAATTATGGTTCCATTTCCAAACATAAATCCGTAGCCTATAGCCCAATAGGCTACAGCTGCAATTGCAAAGACTATAAAGTTTTTGGCCAGAATATTAACTACATTCTTGGCACGGCAGAAACCACTTTCTACAAAAGCAAAACCGGCATTCATGAAAAACACCAGAAATGCTGCTATCAATACCCATAAAGTATCTACCATATTATAGCTGGTTCCATCATCAGCTAATATGGTACCCGCAGATGCTACCAAAAGCAAGGTAGCTCCTTTACTTAGCTTTACCATTTACATCCTCCCTAAAAAAAAATTCTGTTAAAAACAAGATCCCGGGTCATTTGTTCTGCCTTGCCATTTTATGCAACAATTATACCAACTATCATTTGTTTTAATTTGGGGGACTGTGAAGATTTTCAGGAGACAATTTTGTGCGAAATACCAAAGTGTATTACAAGAAAGTATCATTAAAGAATTGGGGTTGGAGAAAAATCTAAACTCATCCGAATTAGGTTTAGTGTATTGAGCAAAAGACTGGTGAGAAATCAGAAACAATCGTCAAAAGAATCAGAAGCAATACATAATCAGATAAGCCCGGAAAAATTTGGAGCTTTTTCCATTCCGTTCTTCGTTTAGATATTTTTTCCCAGATTACTTCTGATTAGATATTGTTTTGATATTGGTTCTTATTTTTTTTCTGATTTGAAATTATTACCCTTTTTACCACCACATTCCTGAGTAGTTACAATTCCAGGTAATTATTGGATGTTATTTCACTAATATGGAATGTGCAAAATATCAGAAAGCGATTCGATTTTTTCAGATCACGCACTTTTGCGGTATTTGCGGTAATCTATCCCATATTTGTCGATTTTGTACTGAATAACTCTTTTGGTGGTCTGTAGAAGTTTTGCAGCATTTGTCTGATTGCCTTTACAGTCTTTCAAAGCTTCTATGATAAGCTCTTTCTCATAAGAGGCTACCAGGTTTTCAAATGTACCGGATTTCCTGATTGAACTTTTTATCCTGTTTGTCTGCGGAAGAATTCTGGGAAGATCGTGACCCTTTATCACATTATCTTCACAAACTAATACAGCACGCTCGATCACATTCTCCAACTCTCTTATATTACCAGGCCAGTTGTAAGAAGAAAGCAGTTCGATTGCCCCGGTAGAGATCCTTTCCACCTGTTTCATGTGAAGTTTCGAATACTTTCTTACAAAGTGATCTGAAAGAAGGAGTATATCTGCACCTCTTTCTCTCAAAGGAGGTAAAACAATTGTAAACACGTTCAGACGGTAAAACAGATCCTCTCTGAACCGTTTTTCTTGCACGTCTTTTTCCAGATTGCGATTGGTAGCAGCGATCAGCCGCACATTGAGCCTGATATTTTCCATACTGCCTACTCTTTGAAAC
Source organism: Fibrobacter sp. (assembly GCA_012519985.1). GTDB lineage: Bacteria > Fibrobacterota > Chitinivibrionia > Chitinivibrionales > Chitinispirillaceae > JAAYPC01. The sequence continues at coordinate 58,347 of JAAYPC010000262.1, read as the reverse complement.
TCCTTCTCCTGAATCGCTCTGAGAAGCCGACCCTGTGCACTCAGACTCAACTCACCGATCTCATCCAGAAAGAGCGTACCATTCTGCGCCGCTTCAAATTTGCCAATTCTGGTACTGAGTGCTCCTGTAAAGGCTCCCTTCTCATGTCCGAACAACTCACTTTCCAGCAGAGACTCAGGAAGTGCAGCACAGTTTACTGCGATAAAAGGCCCTTCACGAAGAGCGCTTTTCTGGTGTATGGCACGTGCCACTAACTCTTTACCGGTTCCGGTTTCTCCTCTGATAAGCACCGTTGTAGTAGAGGGAGCAACCTGAGCTATGTAACGATATACTTCACGCATGGAATTGCTGTTGCCAATCATCTGGTCAGGACGCCCTCTGTTTTCCAGTATCTGCCTGAGTTCTTTGTTCTCATTCTCCAGTGCAGATATTTGTTCGGTCTGTCGACGCCTCTGTTCAACTACCTGTGATATCAGATTCGATACTGCCTCCAGAAAATGTAACTCATTCTCTAAAGTAACATCCTGATCCAATACTACCCGGTCTACCGAAAGGACTCCAATTACTTTATCAGAAATCTTTATTGGTACACATAGAAACGCCAGATCAGAAAGCTTTAAATTCTTTCTCGCTCCGGTACGATCAAGAAAAGCTGGTTCATTTTCAAGTCTGGAGATAATTACTGCTTGTCCAGTTTTTGCTACTTGACCGGTAATTCCTTCACCCAATCGGTATTTACCTTTTTGCCGCAGATAATCGGGTATTCCATATGCTACATCTACGGTCAATTTATCACCAGAGGCATTGAGCAGAGATATCATTCCCCGGTTCATCGATGCCAGATCCTGCAATGCCCGAAGGACTTCCATCATACAATTGCTTAATGGTCCTCCTGTGTTAAGGATTCTGGCAATCTGATAGAGCACCATCAAGCCATTAAAACTCAGATTGATTTTGGAATCTTCAAAATGATTACATGTCATAATGATGGTTAACAGTTACATCACAGGCCCGGAAAAATGCTATCGGTTTTGTTCGGTACATGCGGGGATATATGCAAAGCTTGAGCCATATTTTTTATTTAATCTTCAGCTCAGTAGAAAAGACTAAATAGAATAAAAAAAGGGCATCAATATCCATGTTAAGAGATGAAGGATGATTGATGGGTACAAAATTGTAGCAAAGATGATAAAAAGAGGAACAAAACTGTTGCTTTTTTAACCCAATTTTCCAGTAGACAGTAACCGGTTTTGTACCTGGCAGAGTGGATCGGGCCCATAATTTTTGTCCCATTGAAAAGACTTCTCCTCGCAAGCTCGTCGAAGTGACAGATAACGAGGGCTCGTCAAAGTAATGGAGAGCGAGGACGCACCGAATTGACTGTCACTGAGGGCTTACCGGAGCAACCAACAGGTTTGCCTGGTCGGGCTTAATTTAAGTCCCTGTCTAATGGGCAATATGGGTTTAAGAACAGGAAATTTGCGAATGCCTTCCGGGATTATTCACTGCGACGGAAACGAGAACAATCAATCTGATATTTGTTGATTTTATACTGGATGATACGTTTTGTGGTTCCAAGTACTTTTGCAGCTTCTGTCTGATTTCCACCGGTGTCTTTGAGTGCATCCAAGATCAGGGTGCGTTCATATGCAGCTACCAGATTCTCAAATGAATCGTTCCGCTTACCCTGCAAAGCGACATCCTTCATCTGAAGAGTAGGGGGTAGATCCTTACCCTCGATCACGTCCGCAGTGGCAACGATTACTGCCCGTTCAATCACATTTTCTAACTCTCTGACATTGCCAGGCCAGTGATAAGCAGAAAGCATATCGATGGCAGGAGTTGAGATCCTCTGGATATTTCTGTCATGAAGCTGGCAGTATTTTTTGACAAAATAGTCAGCCAGTAAAAGTACATCAGCACCCCGCTCCCTCAACGGTGGAAGTGCGATGCTAAAAACATTGATTCTGTAATAAAGATCTTCTCTAAAACGGTTCTCTTTGACATCAGTTTCCAGATCCCGGTTTGTAGCACAAATAAGTCTTACATTAACCCGAATCGATTCAGAACCGCCTACTCTCTGGAACTCCTTTTCCTGTATTGCTCTAAGAAGACGACTCTGTGCAGAAAGCGACATTTCTCCAATCTCATCCAGAAACAAAGTCCCATTATCAGCCGCTTCAAAACGACCGATTCTTCTGGCTGTAGCACCTGTAAATGAACCCTTTTCGTGCCCAAAAAGCTCACTCTCCAGTAAGGATTCAGGAAGTGCGGCGCAGTTTACAGCCACAAACGGCCCCTTGCTGCAGGGACTTTTTTGATGAATAGCTCTGGCTACCAGTTCCTTACCGGTTCCGGTTTCACCACGTATGGTAACCGTAGTTAATGAAGGGGCAACCTGCCCGATCTGACGGTATACTTCACGCATCGAACTGCTGTTACCTATCATCAGATCTGGTTTGCCCTTATCCTCCAGTGTGCGCCGAAGTTCCAGATTTTCTTTTTCAAGAGCATGAATCCGGTCATAGTTTTTTCTTCTTACCTGAACTACCTGTGCTATTAGATCCGCCACAGCTTCCAGAAAACGGAGCTCACCTTCCAGTGTAACTGCATCCTCCACCGCAACCCGATCTACAGACAAAGCTCCGATTACCATGTCACCGGTTTTGATTGGAACACACAAAAAAGCAAGATCGGAATGGTTAAGCCCTTTGCGCGCTCCGGTTCTGTCAAGAAATGTCGGTTCTTGATTAAGAGTCGGAATTGCAATTGGTCTTCCGGTAGCAACCACTTTGCCGGTTATCCCTTCTCCAGGACGATACTTGCCTTTTTTCTTGTCGCTCTCAGAAATCCCCCTTGCTACATCAACAGCAAGTTCCTCGTTATTAGGGCTAAGTATAGTAATCATCCCTCTACTCATCCCTACATTATTTTCAAGGATCTCTAAAATTTTGGTCATTATCACTTCAAGATCCTGACCGGAGGCAAGAAAATGGGCAATCTGATAAAGGGCGGTCAAACCATTAAAACTGAGTTCTGTCTTTATTTGAGCTGGCATTTAACTAAGATTCTCCACGATACCCAAAAATACTACTTGATCACTATTCTTCCAAATAAAGAATGTTTAACCTAAATTGGACACTAATCTTTTAACAAGCCTACGATTCAGGTTCAATATTATTCTTTACTATAAGAGATGATCCAAATCTTTCTTAGGTAAACCAGTGTAAGTGGAAATTGCCTTGGAATTCAGGCACAAATTTTTAATGATATTGAACATTTCATAAGCGGATACATAATAGAGTCTGTAATTTTTACCATCATTATACTTGTTTTCCATAAAACTCCACAACTCAGCAAAGCCATCTTCATTAAACAGATACCTGATGGTCTGATCGATAGCACCATGAGTGAAAAGTTTTATGAAAATATGGCCGGGGATTTCGGAGATAGAGACAGCAGTTTTCAGCCAACAGGCGGCTCTGTCAGGATGAAACCTTGCTGTATAGCTCAAGCCTCCATGTTCAATGGTGGGGAAAATCTTATACCTGCGGTTTTTCCAGTTTAAAGTCAATGGCCCCTGAATTAACAAGAGATCTTTTTCGGACCAGTTATTTCTTTTTGCAGCATACCCGCGTTCATGGGCCTTTGCTTGTCCTGGTACATCGGCTGCAAAATAGATACTGTTTACTACTAAAGGTTGGGTAATATCCGGTGCCGAAGGGAAGGTAAAATCAGCGTAACATCCTGTCTCCTTTAAGATCGGTATTTCATGGTCTACTCCACAGAACCGTCCGTCTGGCCGGGAGTTGTTTAACGCCCAGTAACCATGAATAAATCCATAGACAATGTTCCCACTGGAATCTTTCCTGAGAAGTCCATGGTGATGAAAGAGGACATCTCTGAACTCTTCGATTTTACGCTTAAAATTCTGAGGAGAATCGTTACTGTGCGCCAGCAACAATTCAACATCACAGAATCCATCTTTGTGCAATTTGTAAATTGAATCGAGCAGGTTAGGGTTATAGTCCTGCTCAGAATAAAAGAATGTGTGTACAGGATGCCTTCCTCTGAAGTCCATGTGATCACGGGCTACCCGTGGATACTCCCTGCACCAGGTTACAACCCTATGTTCGGCTATTTCCTGAGAGACTTGCCCCCAGAATGGTTGATAATGATCGCAGATAGCCAGATAAATATTAACAGGTTCATCTTGAACCCTGCTGGCTCTAACGGATAAACGGCGTGAAATGAGAAGCCATCTGAACCTGCGTAATGAATTGAGAAGCAGCCAGAGGAAAAGGAAAACTGCTGTGGTTGATACTGCTATTATTATCCAGCGAAACATCACCAGCTCTCAGATTACCTTTCTCTTGTAAAAATTTGTCAGGTATTCTTCTATTATAATATGCAAAGAGCCTGCCATAGAAAGCAGAAACGGGAGAAGAGATCAGGGTTTTAGAATCAACCCTGATCTGAAGATTTGACAGGTATCGATAAACTGCGGTTGGTCAGAGTATTAATAATGGGTCCTTTTGCTGTACCAGTTTCATTACTGAGCCGGATTTTATCCGAACCAAGTGATGGTACAAGCTCTGCAATAAAATGATGATACAATAGCTGGGTAGAGACAATACCTGCCACCGCCATTTCATCCACCTCAGACAAACCGGCAGCAGAACTGTTGGCTTTCTGCCTGAGTAACCTCACAGAATCAATATCGAAAAGCCCGGAGCATTCCAGGGCATCATCACTGAGTACCATACTGGAGAGATTGTTTGTTTTCTCAGAGAAACACTGAGAAATCGGAGCCCTGTAGGGTTGTTTGGACCTGTTCAAGACCTCTGGAGGTATCAGCTCCGTAAACGCCTTTTTAAGTAAATATTTTTCATTAAGCAAATTGAGCTTAAATTGTGGAGGAATCGATGAAGCGAACTCTATTATTCTATGGTCAAGAAAAGGAAAGCGTCCTTCCACCGAATGTGCCATCATCATACGATCACCCTGGGATGACAGAAGATATCCGGACATGAACAGTGTTATCTCCAGATATTGTGCCTGACAAAGCGGATCCCAGTTGACAATTTGAGGATCCGCGAAGGCAACCAGTTCCTCATAGATGTTCTGCATATTGAAAGCGCTGCGATATTTTTGCGCAAAAAATCTTTTTATTCTGGATGTGTTGAACCAGCGTATTAAATGTGAATAGAATGGATTTGCCGTATCGGTCAACTGTCTCTTAAAGAAATTCTGCCAGAAACGGTTATCCTTATCCACACCAATATAAGGGTATATACGAGAGAGAAGTGCAGGCCGGAATCTGGAAGAGGGAAATTTTGCCCAGAACCTGCGGATACGGTTTTCCTTGAAAATGTTGTATCCACCGAAGAATTCATCGGCTCCTTCACCGGTAAGAACAACTTTGATATGATTGTCATACACCAGTCTGGAAAGAGCAAAAAGCGGAGCTGGTGCAGTGCGGATCAGTGGCGTTTCGCAATGCCAGATAACCTCAGAGTATTCTTCTCCAATGTTCTGATAGTTGACTTCTACGTTACGGTGGTCGGTTTTAAGAAATTCCACCATAGCATTTTGAAAGTTTCGCTCATCGAATGCAGAATCATTGAAAGAAACAGAAAAGGTGATAAGATCCCGGTTGTGATACTTTTTGACCAAAGCAGAGACAACAGAAGAATCCAATCCCCCGCTAAGATACGCAGCTACTGTGACATCGGAACGCAAACGCAGTCGCACTGCATCATATAAAAGCTCCTGCAATTGCTTCTTGTAATATTCCAGCGGCTTTTGATCGTACTGATCCCTATGGGGAAAACTCAGTTTCCAGTAACAGCTAATTTGCTCTGTTTCTGCAGTGACTTTTAATAGATGACCGGGCTTAAGCTCGGTAATCCCTTTGAACACAGTTCTGGGAGGAACTGGTACCCAGAGAGTAAAAACCTGCTCTAACCCGGTGAAATCAAGTTCAGGGTGCACTGCAGGATGGCAGAAAATGGATTTGATCTCGGATCCGAAGAGAAAAACTCTATCCTTGGATCGGGTATAATATAAGGGGCAGATTCCAACCCGGTCACGTACTAATATTAAGGTACGTTTTCGCTTATCCCACAGGGCAATGGCGAATTGTCCATTGAGATGAGTGGCGAAATTCTCACCGTATTCTTCGTAAAGGTGAACCAGTACCTCAGTATCCGATCTGGAGCTGAAATGGTGCCCCTTGCTCTTTAAATAATCCATCAGTTCAAGATAGTTGAATATTTCTCCATTGAAAACAACCCATATACTGCCATCTTCATTACACATAGGCTGTTTACCACCGGTAAGGTCTATAATGCTGAGCCGACGCTGTCCCAGACCTATGTTATTTTCCACAAAAAATCCTTCATCATCCGGACCACGGTAGTCAAAAGCTCTGGTCATACTCTGCAGATGATGAATATCAACTGTAACGGATGGATCCGGATGAAAAATACCTGCAATCCCACACATAGCTCAGTCCACTTCGTATTTGTAACTGGTGTATTGATTATATTCGGTTTGCTTATAAGGTGCCCCGTTTAGCACTACCCCCATGATCCGTTTGCGCAGACCCGGAAACTCCCGGATTTTTCTGTTAAGCTCTGCAATATCTGTGTGCATCGCTTTTACCACAAAGATATACCTGGGAAAGATGTCCTGAACACCGATTGCATCGGTAGTGACCGCTACCGGCGGCGTGTCAAGTATGATCACCTCAAACTCATTGGAAAGAATATCGATAAGATTTCTGAACCTTTGTGAATTGAGATGCTCGGTTGAGTTGACAATGGTAGAGCCAGCTCCCAGAAGTTTAAGATACTGGATATGGGTCGACTGTAATACTGGCTGCAGAAGAACCGGACTGAGTGAAACGTTGTTTAGAAGAATGGAAGACAGTCCAGGATTTTTGGGAAGCCCGAAATGCTGATGCTGGATACCTCTTCGCAGATCTCCATCGATAAGCAGGGTGGAGATTTTCTGCTGAGCCAGAGTAATTGCCAGATTGGCCGCGGTAAAGGATTTACCTTCCCCGATTCCCAGACTGGTTATAAGAATCCGTTTCTTTTTGGTATCGCTGAGACCCAGAAGAATCTTTGCCCGCAAAGAGCGGAACGTCTCATCTGCAAAATTATGGGAATAATCCGCAGTTACCAGTTTCTCATCTACTGTTTTCCCGAAATTGATTGATTTAGCCCAGCTACCCTTAACCGGAATCGATTCCAGAACTACCAGATCGGTCATTCTTCGCAGATCCTTTTCGGTTCTGGCAGTACAATCAAAAAAATCTATTACTATAACCGGTCCTATCCCCAGAGCTAATCCAAGGAACAGTCCCAATCCTACTATGACCAGAAGTGTTTTAAAATCCATTTTTGGCTCTGGAACCACTGCATGATCCACCACATTGACATCTCCCACGGCTACTCCATGAGCAATCTGCGCCTCATTATATCTGCTAAGCACACTTGCAAAAATCTGCGCCGCTACATCGTGGTTTCTCTGCAGTTTTGAAAGGTGAAGCTCTTTTGCCGGAAGAGTGGCAATTTCAGAACTGAGCTTATTTATTCTGTTTTTGTTCTGAGCTACTTTTCTATTGAGGTCGCTCTGAAGACCATTAAGTGCATTTTGCACATCTTGACCAAATACCCGGATATTTTCCTTATTTTTGAGGATAAACATGTGATTTGGTGCATACTGTAATGTCAGGCGCTGATTTTCCTGTTCAAGTTTATCCAGCTCTGCACTAAGCCCTTCTGAGGTAGCAGTCTGGAATCTGCTCAGAAATGAAACCATTTCATTTAAAAGTGCCAGACGGTTGGAATCAGAAACTGAAGAGTACCGCTCAATAAGGCTTTGGGCCTGAAAAAGGGCCGACTTCAATTCTGCTTCGGTCTCTCTTAGATCCATAAGTGCCACGGGTGGTGCGAATGCATCAGCCATGCCTATTGTGGGATATCTTTCCCGGTATTTACGAACCGAATATTCTGCCTGAAGCATCTCTTTGCGGGCAGTCTCCAACTGCTTTTCCAATGCAGAAATAAGACTACTTATTCTTTTTTGTTTTGTAGCGGTGTTTTCAGCGGCGAAATCATCTGCAATGGTGTTAACGATTGCTGTAATCATCTCATAATCTCTTCCATTCATACTGATAGCCAATACCATGCCATCTCTGGAAGCGGTTCTGGTTACCATGTTATCTACAATGTAATCCACTGCATCTCTGACTCTGTTTACCGTAAATTTCACATTGAAAGGAGATGAAAGAAAATCCTTTGAAAAACGAAGATGAAGGCCATGAATTGATATTTTATTGAGTGAAGAGACATCTGCGCTCTGGACTATTCTTCTCTGTCCCGATCTGTCTGTAAAGTAGAGTGTAAAATTCTGATTTTTTATTTTTAACTGGTAAACACCAGGATCTGCATCAATCTCCACTGCCACAGAATCAAAGATCATGGAACGGGGATATTTGGAAACACTTAACTGCAGGGCCAGCTTTCGAACCACTTTCTCCAGAAATGTCCGACTCTTTACCAGCACAGCTTTGGCCTCCGGCCCCAGTGTGACCCTTTCATCTACGGCACTGAGTTCATCAGGATCATCAAAATGCAGAATGGCTGTGGCACTAAGCTGCGGCTTTGCCACTCCCAGTTTATTTATTGCCACAAACCAGGCTGCAATAACGACAATACATGTTGGAAGAATAAACCACAGTTTACGCCAAATAAGATGGATATAATGATCCAATTGACGCTTCATACCGGGTTGATTCGTCCTGTTGGTTTGGGTTCTGAAGCTCACAATATACCTCGGATGTTGAAATTTGATAATCAAACCATCAATCCCTGATGGTCATGATTCCCACATAGAAAGAGAGAAAGAAGGTGGCTATGGGAAGAATATCTCTGACCAGAATCTCCCTGAAACTTCTGTTGTCAGTGGGCGTCCAGATCTGATCACCAGACTTGAAACCGATTGCCTGAAGAGATTTTCCGGATTCCAGATAAGGAATCAGATTCCTGTCGAGCACCTTGCGGTCCCTCTCCCAGGTCATCTTTTTAAGCCCCCTCTCATGAACTGTTCCACCTGCCAGAGAAATAAGATCCCACATGGAACTCTGAGGCTCTACATAGTACATCCCCGAACGGGTGAATCCCCCCAGTAAACCCACTCTTATCAGTGGAGTAACCTGAATCTCCGGGTAATGAAGATACTGCTCGTATGTGCTTTTAAGGAAATCTTTAAATTCTTCAGGACTCTTGGATGTCACATTATACTGGCCGATTATAGGTAAAAAAATGTTACCATCCCCATCTATGGGATAAATGCCGTTTATAAAGGATGTGCTGTCTAAAGGAACAGTAATTCTAAGGCCATCTCCAGCATTAAAAAACTGGGCACCATCACCAGAAAAAACCATAACCCTTAACAGCAGTACAAACATCCCAAACACAATCCCTTTTTTCCGGTAAAGGTTCATTTCCACCTCCTGCTATCAGGCTGATTGCCAGTCTTATAGATCAATTGTATAAATATCATCAGTAATCTCCCTGGAAAAGGTGACCATACACCTTTCAGATAAACAAAGTGCAAGAGACATGCCAGAAGGGAAAAGAAAAGAGGGGAAAGAAGATCCTTTTATGTTATGCGCTTAGGATAGCAGATGTATAGCTCAGAATAACAATATCAAGATGAATCATACGTAACAAACGGCAACCTCTAAGCTATAGTGCCAGCCTGCTAAATTTACCATAAAATCGAAAGCCATCATGTGAACAGGGAAGGGATGTCGTGTAAATGGGAAGGGACATCGTGTAAACGGAAATAGACATCGCGTAAACGGAAAATGCAATCGTGTAAACAGGGTAGGGGCATCGTGTAAATGGGAAGAGACATCGTGTAAATGGGAAGAGACATCGTGTAAATGGGAAGAGACATCGTGTAAATGGGAAAGGCCATCTTGAAAACGGGAAAGGCTATCTTGAAAACGGGAAAGGCCATCTTGAAAACGGGAAAGACCATCGTGAAAACGGAAAAGGCCATCGTGAAAACGGAAAAGGCCATCTTGAAAACGGGAAAGGCCATCGTGAAAACGGGAAATGCCATCGTGAAAACGAAAAATGCCATCGTGAAAACAGGAAAGGCATCATGAAAACAGAAAAATGACATCGCATAAAAAAAGTACCGGAGATCAGGGGAAAGTGTCAGGGAAAAAACCGCTTGCCCGATGGCCCATAACTTTTTCGGCAACTGAATTGAGTGTAGTCAGAAACAATCGAGAATTCAGGTAATAAGAGAATCTTACTCTGGTTCAGCACTGCCTATTTCAATGTAATCCTTAAGCTGAGGCATCTTTTTTAACAATTCTCTTGAAGCTGCACTAAGATGCTCTGCGTAACGGAAATGTGCCCCAAGACCAGTTCGAAGCTCAATTTCATAAATAAATTTGTCCAGATGAGTCGAATGTTCAAAAGGTACCTGTGTCCCCAGTAAAAGTCCATATACATAAGCAGCACTGTCTTTGGTCATAACTATTCTTCTGAGAAAATCCGACTTCTTTCTCATTAACTCTTCCATCCGCGGATGCTTGACTTCAGCAGGTACATAAAAACCTTCAGGTGTAAGCGGACTGAAACGGTATCCGCTGCGATGACGGTTCAAATCCCTCAGTTCTGCAATAGACAGGTTGTTCCACGCTGCCCTCACCATAACCCTTCTCACCGATGTCCCCGTTGTACTGTAACGATTGGCTTTCCCGCGAAAAGAGTCCTCTATGTTCTGAATCTGCGGCAGGAAATCTGCAAATTGATTGTCAACTTCTACCCATACTTTATCTGCCAATAAAGTAACAGGTACTCCGTGTTCCCTGATCTTGCCAACTGCATAATCAAATACCTGCTGCGTCTGAAACCTGCTGGCGTCATCCGCATAACAATGGCGACTGAGTCGGGGAGCGAACCTGGAAAGCTCCCTTCGAAGTCCTTCTGCACATTCTCTGGCTTCCGGAAGAGGTATTGAGTCCAGTTGTTTGATTGTTTCACTCCAGACCCGTGCTGTCATAACCAGCGCTACATTGGTTCGGGTGGCAAATGGAATGAAATATCTGGAGCGGTCAAGGGCATAATTTTTTCTAAGTCGCTCCACTACTTTGGGAGATGCACCTGATGGTACCCTTACAACCGAAGGATTCTGCTCAGCTATCTGATCAAGCTTCTGGTAGACTTCATGGTAAATTTCAAAGGAAAGCTCCATAAATTCCTGCCACTGGGCTGAAAGCTCTGAAGGTATCCCGGTTTCTAAAGCTGAAGGCAGATTGGATTTATCCAGTTTTATATAGCGAGTGCTGGATTCCTGACCATCGCAGAGCTGTGAGAGCTCAAAAAGTTTGTAAGCCAGGAACATGGAACAGCCATCGATAACTATGGCTATCCCACCGGTCATTCCGGCAATAGAGGCATGGCCATAATCCACAAATCTGAAAATTGCATCAACCGATTTGTCCGGATCGTTCCAGTCGATAGAGGAGAGAATGGAATCGATACCCTTATTGGAGCGGGAGTAACGGGCAAGAGAACTGGCCAGAAGTTCTGGAGTAACTGCGGGATTATCCTTTGCTCCGGGCGGGGGGCAGATAGCAATTCCCTGGATTTTCATGGCACAAAGACCTTCCTTGGATTTTAAGCAGAAAAAGGTGTACACAGCAGCCATTTTTCAAAAGGGAAAACGGCCACTGCGGCTTGGAGGATTAATACCTGTAATGCTCAGGCTTATAGGGGCCCTCAACAGGAACACCAATATAATCGGCCTGCTTCTGGGTCAGCTTAGTCAATTTAGCTCCGATTTTCTCCAGATGCAACCGTGCAACTTCTTCGTCAAGTTTTTTGGAAAGACGGTAAACACCGGCTTTATAGCTATCACGATTTTCCCACAGATCAATCTGGGCCAGTGTTTGATTGGTGAACGAATTTGACATTACAAAAGAGGGGTGTCCTGTTGCACATCCAAGATTTACCAACCGGCCTTCTGCCAGCAGGAAAATTGCATGTCCGTCAGAGAAAATGTACTTATCCACCTGTGGTTTAATATTAACTTTGGTGATTCCTGGAATTTTCTCCAGAGCGGAAACCTGAATTTCATTATCGAAATGGCCGATATTGCACACAATAGCCTGATCTTTCATTTTGGCCATGTGTTCTGCAGTAATGATATCGGTATTTCCAGTGGTAGTTACATAAATGTCTGCTCTACCCAGGGTGTCTTCAACCGTGGTCACCTCATATCCTGCCATTGCAGCCTGAAGAGCACAGATAGGATCGATTTCGGTGACAATTACTCGTGCACCAAAACCACTCAAGGACTGTGCGCATCCTTTTCCTACATCACCATAACCGCAAACGACAGCCACTTTCCCAGCAATCATCACATCGGTGGCACGTTTGATACCATCTGCCAGAGACTCTCTGCAGCCATAGAGATTGTCGAATTTTGATTTGGTAACCGAGTCGTTAACATTTATTGCAGGAACCAGAAGTGTACCCTTTTCCATCATCTGGTAAAGCCGATGAACACCAGTGGTGGTTTCTTCCGATACTCCCTTCCACTCTTTTACTACCTTATGCCAGAACTGGTTATCTTTTTGGTAAACAGCCTTGAGAACCTTCTTAAGAGAGATTTCATCCTGACTCTCTGAAGGTGAATCTACCCAGGTGTCGCCATTTTCAAGCTGGTAACCCTTGTGTATAAGTAGAGTGGCATCACCACCATCATCCACAATTAACTGAGGACCTTTGCCATCTCCAAAATTGAGTGCCTGAAAGGTCAATGCCCAGTAATCATCAAGAGTTTCACCTTTCCAGGCAAATACAGGAACACCTGCTTTGGCAACGGCTGCGGCTGCATGATCCTGAGTGGAGAAGATGTTGCAGGATGCCCAGCGCACCTGCGCTCCCAGCTTCACCAGGGTTTCAATAAGAACTGCAGTCTGAATGGTCATATGAAGCGAACCAGTTATTCGTACACCACTGAGAGGCTTTTGGGAAGCATATTTTTCTCTCACCGCCATAAGCCCAGGCATCTCTTTTTCTGCAATTTCAATTTCTTTGCGTCCCCAGTCTGCAAGTCCCATATCCGCAACTATATGTGGCAATTGGGACCAGATCTCTACATGTGGTGCCATGCACCCTCCTTATTTGAGTTTTTGAAATTAATTTTTCTGTTTTTATTGCAAGATTGAATCTTTCAAAAATACAACCGTGTCTGAGCTACTGAAAACCCCCAAATTTAATCACTGTAAAAGAATCTACTAAAGACACCCACATATAGTCGCATTGGATGCAAATGGTGCAAATATTACTTTAATATTATGAAAACCTTTACTGTGGCTCTTTGCCAGATTATTCCAACTTTTGATAAAGAAGCTAACATTGAGCGTGCTATTACCATGATTGAAGAGGCCGCTGCCAGAGGAGCTGCTCTGGTTTGCCTGCCAGAGATGTTTTATTATCCATTTCAAATTCAGGGACTTTGTAAGATAGCTGCAGATGAAAGCAGAACTGTTTCACTTTTTTGTCAGACAGCAGAGAGGCTGGGCATCTATTTATGTACCGGTTCTATGGCATGCAAAGAAAACGGCACAGTGTTTAACCGTTCTTATTTATTGGGCCCCAGGGGTGATATATTACTAAAGTATGATAAAACACATCTATTCGATGTTAATTTTAAAGGGTTGCAGATTCAGGAATCATCTGTTTTTACCCCTGGAAACCAGATTGCCTCTGTACAGACTGATCTGGGAAGAATCGCAATCCTGATCTGTTATGATATTCGCTTTCCTGAACTGTTGCGTAAGAAAAACCTTCTGGGTATAGATCTTCTGCTGGTACCGGCTGTGTTTAATAATATTACCGGGCCGGCTCATTGGCATGTGATGATGAGAGCCAGGGCTATTGAAAACCAAATCTTTCTGGCCGCAGTTTCTCAGGGTGAAAACAGCAAATCTTTGTACAAAGCCTACGGCCATTCAATGGTGGTTTCGCCCTGGGGAGATATTCTGTCAGAAGCCGACCAAAAGGAACAGATTATCTATGCAGAGTGCAGGCAGGAGTTGATTAAGGAAGCAAGAGGGCGTTTACCGCTGCTTGAACAGAGAAGAATTTCGCTTTATAATGATAATGACAGTAATTGAATAAAAAACTGTGATTGAATCTACCATATCTTACTATCGGGAGGGGAAATGAAACTGTACAAAATGGAAAAGGGTAAAAAAATTGCTGGTATTTGTGCAGGGGTCGCTGACAGTTTTAAAATGGATGTGACATTGATAAGGCTGATCTTCATCTTTGCTACGGTACTCACCGGAATCTGGCCTGGAGTTGTAACCTATCTGGCAGCCTGGTATCTGCTTCCGGAAAAAGAAAAATTTGAAGAAACTCAAAAAAACACAGAAGAATAGAAAGACTTACAAAGCTGCTGTGCTTTTGCCAGAATAAAATCTGGTAAGCACATTAAAATTTTACCAATATGATAGAATTACAACCTCTTCTGGTTTTACTTATCTGCCTTGCAGGCTCTTTTTTCTTCTCGGGATCTGAAACTGGTTTCGTTTCCTTGAATCCCATAAAAGTCAGACACAAAGCAGAATCGGGAGATCTCCTTGCAAAAGGAGCTCTCTATTTAATGAATCATAAAGATCGGCTTCTATCCACTGTACTTATTGCCAATAATATCTGCAATATTGGAGCTACACTGTCATTTTTGATAGTTTATGAGATTATCGACCAGTTTGTTTTTTTAGATCTTGCACGGATTCCATCTCCTGAGTCATGGTTTCTCACCCCATTTTTAGTCCTGTTCGGGGAAATGCTGCCCAAATCACTTTTTAGAATCTATTCTTTAAGATTGACTCTGAAAGCGATACCGCTATTAATGGCCTGTTATTATTTAACTCTGCCGTTTACCTGGCTTTTTTCCAAAGCCATGGCTCTTTTTAGAAAAGAGCCGCCGGGTTTTGAAGAATCATTCAAGGCTAAGGTAAGAGAGGAGATGGTGTTAGTGGCTCTTGAAGGTTCAAAAAGAGGAACACTGATAGAGTCTGCAGATATTCTCATTAATAACGTCTTAAAGCTGAAAGATAAAACAATCAGGGACCTGATGATTGGTATTTCCGAGTATAAAAAGGATAAGGATGTCTTCAGGTGCAATCAGACAATTGGCTCAGTTATTAATAAAGTTCCCGATTCCGATGAAATTCTGGTTTTTGATGAGCAGGGGTCTACGCCTCTTGGAACCGTTTCTGTTCTGGATATCGCAGCACAAAGTCATAAAAGCAAACTATCTGAATTTACAAAACCGCTAAAAGAGATTGAGGTCCACCAAACTTTGCTTTCGGTTTTTCAGGATATTAAACCTGATAACGCAGATCATTATCTGGTAGTGGATAACAGATCTGTAGTAGGAATTATGCAGAAAAAAAGTCTTTATCGGCAGATTTTCAGCAGTTCTGATATTACTCCAGGATTAAAGAAAACTTAAACTTAACACTCCCAGAGAGCACAAATTAAATTAATTTATATTTTTTGGCTATTTAAACGTATAATTAATGTTGAAATTATAAATTCTGGGTATTACAATTTTATTGTAAGTTCCTTTTAAATTTCAGGAGATCTTAAGATAATGAGCAAACCGGAATGGAATCTGGTACTGCTGACTACTAAATCCTTTTCAAAAGTTCGAAAAGCTTATGTTTCAGCCATTACCATTTTTTCGGTAATAATTTTCTCAGTTGCCGGTCTTTATGGGTTAGGACGATTGGTGTGGTTCACTACCTCTTTAGGAATCGCAAAATTCGGAGTCTATCAAGCAAGACGTGATAACGAAGGATTGCTTTTAAAGATACAGTTTCTCAAAAAGTTCATCCTGAAAGAGGAGCAGCGAATTAGATCGCTGGTAGACTTTGAGGACCGGGTACGTCTTCAGTACGGGTTGGAACCAATCAGCAATGATGTGCGTATGGCTGGTATCGGAGGAAAACCCAGTAGTCAGGATATGATAATTGCCACACTTCTGGATCCGGTATTGGTGCATGCAGAATCGGTTAAAGAGAATGTGGAATCGCTTCTGCGGCGTGCACAGCTTCAGGATTCGACCTTAACTCACATGTCAAAAAAAGTCTCCAGTATTCAAAATTACTGGAATCAGCGCCCATCCATCTGGCCTACTAAGGGAAGAATAACTTCTCCTTTTGGATATCGTTTTCACCCTATAGAGGGGCAAAACATGTTTCATGAGGGGCTGGATATAGCCAATGTGCATCAGACTCCTATTCATGCCACAGCTGACGGGGTGGTGCGTTTTGCCGGGAACAGAGATTTTTACGGAAAAGCGATTATTGTCAGCCATGAACAGGCTGAGATGGAAACCGTTTATGCCCATTTGGACCGTATCCTGATAAAAAACGGTCAACATGTAAAAAGAGGTGAAGTGATTGCCCTTATGGGAAGTACCGGAAGAAGTACCGGTCCACATCTGCATTATGAGGTCAGAGTCAATGGCCGTCATATGAATCCCATGAGTTTTATTCTTCCTGAAGATGTAATTGTCGATTAAAGCAAATTATGATATCATGACTGTAAAGGGGCTGGGAGGTCCTGTTAAATGTCGGTAATTTGCTTATTTTAAGGGGGGGTAAATATGGTGAAGCAGGAAATTATCTCCCTATCCACCAAGAATCGCTGCCAATGGATAGACATTTCCCCGAATGTACAAAAGGTTATCGATAATTGCGGTATTAAAAATGGTATTTGTTCGGTAATAAGTTTGCACACTACTGCCGCAATTACCGTAAACGAAAATGCTGATCCGGATGTGGAAACTGATTTTTTTAAAAAGCTTGCCCAATTGATACCTCAGCGGGAACCATTTTACAGGCATGCTGAAGGAAATTCTGACAGCCATCTCAAAGCATCTTTAGTTGGTTTAAGTACACTGGTTCCGGTTACCAATGGCTCGCTGGTTCTTGGTACATGGCAATCCATTTATTTTTGCGAATTTGATGGTCCCAGAAACAGGCACGTTTCGGTCAGTATTATTGGAGAATAATGTCTGCCTGCCATAATAAAAGCTTCTCTGTCTTTTTACCAGCTCTGTTATTTCTGTTTCCTTACATCTTTAAAACTTTCGCAGAAGAACTACAGATTCGTTATGCTGCTGATATGGCTCATTTGCCAGCCGGGGCCCAAATCGCAGCAATGGGCGATGTCGGGGTTGTTTTGCCTCAAAGAGCTTCTTCAGTGATCTGGAATCCGGCATCTGTTTCTTTTGCCAAACATGTTGAATTATCGGCTGAAATAGCCGATATCTATCATGGCCTCTCACGACAGGGATGTTTTGCTTTGCGAATGCCGCAGGGGCAGATTGCCTCTTCTATTGTATATGCCCCTTTTCTAAGTGGAAATATACCTTTTTTTGATTCATTGCCTTCAACTTATGAGGAATCCCTCAATGATATCTCACTCAGATCAGACGGGGTACCAAAGGGTTATTTCCAGAACAATCAGCATCAGATGATCCTTACCATGGGAAAAATGCTTTCTTTGAAAATGCCTACACCCCCAGGAAGTGGACTGCCACGTCCCTTGAATATTTCAGCAGGCTTGAGCCTGAAAGGGTACTGGCAGACCATGAACCCAGAGGGCAGAAAATACATGGGTGTGGGAGTAAACGCTGATCTCGGAGTAATGGCTAGCATAGGTCTGGATTATGATTTATCAAAAAAAGTAACAAATCGTAATATCGTATTGGGAATTGCTGTAAGAGATTTTCTTCCTGCAGAAATCATCTGGGTGCATTCTCCTCTGGGATACAGAGAAAAAATCAGATATTCACATTATTATGGAATATCCTACGTTGATAAAAGCGGTGACCTTGGAGGAAACTGGACTTTCGCATTGGCATTGGATAAACAATATACCACATCTTTGCGTCTTGGACTGGAAGCAGAATTTTGGAATATTGCTGTTTTTCGGGCTGGATTATCGGGGAAAATTCCTACACTGGGAGCTGGAGTTCATTATAAAAGGTATTATATGGACTATGCTTTTCGTTTCGATAAGATTGATTTTTCATTTTTCCGTATGACTTTGGGTGTACTTTTTTAGAGTTTTGTGTCGATTTAGAGGTGCTTAAACTTCTCTTTGGCGCCGTAAAGCTGCCCGATTCTTACAGAAAGCTTGTCATCTACAACGGTTATTTCACCCTTGGCGATTAGTTTTTTGCTCAGAAACACATCGACCGGTTCACCTGCCATGCGGTTGAGTCGCACAATGCCACCTTTTTTTAAACTCAGAAGCTCCCGGATAGTCATTCTGGTTTGCCCAAGCTGCACCGCTATGGGAACTGAAACATCAAGAAGCATATTAATACTGTTTGCCATCTTTTACCTCTCACTTTGATACTATCATATCATAATTCTGATTTCAATGGCAATACAATTAGATGATACTGATGACCAGCAACGAAGCAAATCCGGAATGGAGAGAAGAAGGAAATGGGAATATCGAGGTTCAATTTGGGTTTAATATACAGGGATGTGGAGACATATTTAGTGGGTGAGGGCATGTTCATTAGTGTTCAAATGAATCTCCCGGAGATTCTGAAGTCCCCTTTCTCCTGATGCGCTTCCATTCAGCTTAGCGATAGTAAAAAAGCGTTTTGCTTCTTCATATTTCTGTTTTTTGAAGCAGATCTCCCCGGCAAGAACTGCAAGTTCTGCAAAATCCGGAAACTGCTCAAGGCCGCTGGCGGCTTGCTGCAGAGCTACAAGATCATTGCCCATACCAAGGTGCAAAGAAACTATTCGGTAAAGCAGCCATTTGTCATTTCTGTTTTTATTGAATGCAGTGGTCAAATAGAAAAGAGCTTTTTCCATGTTCTGGGATTCTTCATAAATTTCTGCTTTCAGAAGATTAACATAGTTTTCATTTTTCCCGGATTCCGGGCACTTTGATAACCATTTTAATGCTTCATCGTTGTCTAGCAAATCCTTATATATCTCTGCTATTGCTATGTATGGTTCATCCTTTTGCGGATTAAGCCGGACGAGATGTTCGAAAATGATAATTGCTTCGGAGTTTGCCTTGAGTCTGCGATAGCAGGTACCCAGTAAAAGAAGTGCCTTTTCGTTTTCAGGTTCAATTTCCAGGGCTCTTTTAACTGATGCGACACATCTGCCTAAATCTTCGAGTGAATAATAGGAGATAGCAAGATTCAGATGACCTCTGAAAAAATCAGGAGCTGAAGATACGGTTGCCTGGTAATAAACTATACTCTTAGAAACACTGTCAAGCTGAAAGTAGGCATTTCCAAGATTGAAATAGCAGATTGCCGGATTCTCTCCTGAGAAATATGCTTTTTTATACAATGCAATTGCTTCAGGCAGTTTCCCTTTTTCATATAAATCATTAGCCTGATCGATTAATCCGGCTGAGGCTTCAAGGGTAAGAAAGAAAATAAAGAAATGCCAGAATGAATATTTGTACATAATGAAATCCGGTAATCAGGAATTTAATCTGAAAGAGATTTTCTGCTTTACCCTCTGTTTAACCGGAATCCCCTGGTTACGGGCTGGTTTAAATTTCCAACTTGAAAGTATAATTTCAGTTGCTTTTTTAGATATTATTTGATCCGGTGAGCTGATTACTTCAACCGAGCTTACTTTACCATCAATATCTATCAGGAGAATAAGGACCAGATCTCCTTCGATGCCCAGTTCTCTTGCTCTTTGAGGATATGGAATTTGGGTTCTGCTTACCGGTTGAGCATCCTGGTCAACTTCACCTTCTTCAAAAATCACTGCTTCCAGTTCGCCCGAAGACATTGCTACCTCATCTGTACTTCCCTGTTCCACTGCCAGATCAGGAACAAATTTGAGACTTATAGGTTTCTGGGAAAATTGATTGGATGCAGATGCTTTGATTTGACGGATTCTGGGTTTGTGTTCTCTATTTTCATCTTTTTGAGGAGGCTTTATATATTCGGCGATAATTCTGGGTTCTCTTACAGAAACGTTATCATTATCTTTAATTTTTTTTGAAAGACTATGAGTAAGAGGTATCATAAGAAACAGGACAAAATTGATGGCAATAACTATAAGCAGCTTTAAAACAAAAAAAGAGGATTTCAGAAGAAATCTCAACATGAATTATTCCTTGTCTGCAGCTATGGATACTTTTGCAGCTCCGGCAAGGGCACATTTGTCCATAACCTGCACAGCGGTTCCTACTGATGCCTGCTGATCGGAGATGATTACCACATTCAGGGAAGGGTCCTTGCTGACCTCTTCACTTACCAGAGCAGTCAGACGGTCGATACTTACCTGACGTCCGTAAACATGAAGCGTTCCTTCGCGTGTTATGCCGATTAAAAGCGTTTTCTGCCCCTGAGTGACAGCAGTCTGCGCCTTGGGTCTGGACACATCGATACCGGTCTGACGGTTAAAATTGGTTGTAACTACAAAAAAGATAAGTAAAATAAAAACCAGATCGATAAGTGGCCCAATGTTGATTTCAGCAGATGCATTATTGCTTTTGTTTATTAAACCAAAATCATCAAACATCTTAATCCTTACATTCTGAATAATATCCTGTTAGCAAAGAATGTGTCTTGCTGGTTATCTGCTCGCAATCTTTAAGAATCTTTGAAACCAGGTCATTCTTTTTCCCTCTCAGGTAATTATGAAAGATTATTGAAGGAAATGCTGCTATTAATCCTGCCTGGGTTGTCAGAAGTGCCACACTGATTCCTTCTGCAGTCAGACTTGGATTGCCGATTCCAAAGACCATAATGACCTTGAATGTTTTCACCATGCCTATGACTGTGCCAAGAAGTCCCAGAAGTGGTGCAATGGATATCCATACCGACATAGTAGAAAAATGCTTGTTAAGGAGAGGAACTGTGCCGATAAGAAATTCGCGAAGCGCTCCCTTACAACCGCATTGATTGCTTTTCAGATTCTTTCTGAGCTGTTCCAGTAAAAGATCATAATTTTCAAACCCGGTTTTCCCGACCGCGCTGTTACTATCTCGAAACAGGCAATCTGCAAATCGCAGGAATTTTCTTCTGGAAGAGGAAATGTTTATAAGTGAAACCAGTTTTTCAACTCCAATCATCCAGGCAACTGTAGCTGCCAGGAATATAAACCACATGACGATTCCACCTTTTTGAAAATCTGCAAGAAACATGGAAAAAAGATTCATGTAAAATCAATCCTCCGGCCATAGTCGGTTGAGAATACGCATGGCATGCTTTTCAGTTGCAGTCAGGATATCATCTGCTCTGTTTCGAAGAAAATTATGGATTATCATTACAGGGATAGCGATTATAAGTCCGACTTCTGTGGTGATTAATGCTTCTGATATACCAGCAGCCAGGATTTTGGGATCGCCGGTTCCATAACTGGTGATAACTTCAAAAAGCTTGATCATACCGGTCACTGTTCCCAATAGCCCTAAAAGTGGCGCGGCTCCTGCAATTACCGCAAGAGTGTTAAGGTGGCTGTTAAGTTTAGGGAGTTCCTCTATCAGTATTTCTTTTACTGCTTTTTCAGCCGATGCTCTTGACCATTTGGAATGCTCAAGGCAGGCAAGAACCACTCTGGCGACAACGCCGTGATGTTTGCTGATATAACTTTTTGCTTTTTCAATATCGTTACTGTTAAGATAGGACATAACGTTTTTTGAAATTCTGGATTCTGAAGTGTATTTGCGGCTGAAAATTATCAATTTCCAGAGCATAAGTGTTAAAGCCCAGATTACAAGAGCTCCCAGCGGGTACATTACCGGACCACCTGCTTTTATAAACTGCTTGAATTGATCAGACCTTTTTATCTTCTGACCTTTTATCAATATGGAAGAATGTGAATTTTGCATGATATCGAGCATCAACGGACCTTTAACCTCTTTCATCTCAATCCACCTGGGGAAGGCATCAGAGAGGAATTCTTTTAATGCCGATGCCCCCAACTGCTGAGTGTTATAACGGCCTGATCCCAGGTTGCCGGATTGATTAACAATAAAAATGACTGAATCCCGGTTGATTCCATAACCCAACACATTTCCGAGACGGGCAATAGTAATCTCCTGCGGAGCACCGTTTTCCGGAAGAACCGTTGTTTTGTCTATAAAAGACCTGCTCCCTTTTTCCAGATATTTTGAGTAATAAGAAGTCAATTGGCTCAGAGCGTTTGAGGCATTTCTGTCGGCTGTAAATTTACGCCGCAGCTCTTCCAAGTCCATTCGACGCTCTTCGATGTCTATCGGAAAAGAACTCATGATCTGATCAGATTCCCTTTTAAGTACATCGTTCATCGAAGAGATCAGGTAATTCCAGAACTCCTTCTTTTCAGACAACTTTTTCTGTTCTGTTTCGATAGTACGTTGCTTTGAGTAACATTCTTCTTTGATCTGTGCCAGCTCGTTGCGCAACCGTTCGGTTTTTTCGTGTTGGAGAACAAGTTCTTCCTTATCTTTTTCACGCTGGCTAATGTTGATTTGACGGATACGCCATCTGGCAGCGATCTCGTTTTGAAGAGAATCCCTGGCAGATTCCAGTTGTTCTCTGAGGATTTTGAGTTCCTGTTCTTTGAGTTTCTGGTTCTTATCGGTTGCGGCCATTATTGAAAGAAACAATGCAAGAATGAAGATAATGAATCTATGCATTTTTATTATTCTCCTTCAGTAAATCCGAACTGCGGTATTCTGGCAAATGATGGCAGAGCTTTGCCTTCCCGGATATTGATTGCATTCAAAATCTGGGAGGCACCCTCAGGATCGGATCGCGTAAGCCATATTTCTTTGCCTGTACTGTCCACGCCATTCCAAAGTGCGTACCGGTTTCCGGTTGCCTGGACTGCTGCTTCAAAGAGACATCCTATACGTAAGCGGTATACGGTTCCGGGTATTTCTGGAACAGGTGAGATACCCTGGAAAATCTGAATACTTGCAGTCAATTCTTCGTGGCTGTTAAAAATCTGTATGAGCCTTTGCAAACCTTCAACGTTGTCAATGTTTCTGGAAGCAAGTTCACTCTTCAGAAGAGCTGCTGGATTTGATATACTTTTTGAGGACATGGGTGGAATATTTGAAGCCAACCTGGAAATCTGATCACAAGCTGCTATCAGGCGTAACCGGAAATTTTCCTGCAACAGATCATATTGCTTTTGTGATGATTGGAGGCTGGTAACTACGGCAGAGAGAGAATCATTTCTTTGGTGGTGTTGTTGGATCAGTTCCCAAATTGAATCGGCTTCAGCAGTTGCTGTTCTCAAGCGGTTTTCAAACTTTGCCTTATAAGAAGCCTGGTCTTTTGAATCACTTGCTGTCTCCTGCTTGACAGCTTGACGTTGAGACGAAACTGATGCCAGTTCTTTTCTTATCCGCCTGATCTCTTCATCCAGATCAACAGACTCCGCAGCTTTTATCGTACCGAGTAAAGAGCAGTGTACAGAAATCAAAATCAACAGATATCTTCTACATCTAAACATAAGTAAACCCTGAAAGGAAAAAACATGAACTTCTGTTTTAAACTATTAATATGAATAAAACTGGAATACTTAATCTCTTCAGCAGAATCAGAAAAACTTCAGTATTGCCTGTTTCAGGTGTGCATGTCATTTTCTATGAAGATAATATTTATCTTTCAAGTTTAGAAAGATCAAACAGGGAACATAATGTCGTTATTATTTAAATAGATATACATCACTTCTGTCCGAAACAGGCGGCCATTTCAAGTTACTTTTCGTACACAAAGATGGCTTTTACTGATTAAATGGTTTTCGAACTGGATACAGAATAGATGGCCTATCAGGATAAAAAAGTGTAATAATTATCTTTATAAATACTGGGAATGTCTGAATGAAAAGCGACAGGCAACAACAGTTCAAAAGGCACGGATGTACTGAACATAAGATGTGAAGGATTAAAATGAGACTGATTCCACAGGTGAAACAATTGATACTGGCTGGGCAAAAATTTTCTCTATGTGAGGCCGAGGCTATTCACATTAATAATAGTTCTACTGATTTGCTCGGGGCTGCAAGTTTTCTTAAAGAGAGGATAAAAATATTAACCGGGATTAATATTGCTCTATCAATTGGAGATCGTGATAATATAAATGGGATTATTCTTCGGCATGATGAAGAGGATAGCGAGGAATACAGGATATTTGTAGAAAAGGATAGGATAATCCTTGAAGGCAGATCTGCATCAGCTCTGTTTTGGGCAATACAGACATTACTGCAGATCATAAGCCTTAATGGCCAGGAGATACCCTGTTTACAGATTACCGACTTCCCCGATTTTCGCCATCGTGGGTTTTATCATGATGTTACCCGGGGAAAGGTTCCTAAGCTTTCCACTCTGAAGTCTCTGATTGAGAAGCTGGCCTATTATAAGATTAATGAGCTTCAGTTATATGTGGAGCATTCTTTTGCTTTTAGAAATATACCTGAGTTGTGGGGCGGCAGGGATCCGCTTACTTCGGAAGAAATATTGGAACTGGATCACTACAGCAAGCGTTTTCATATTGATCTGATCCCATCGTTGGCTTCTTTTGGCCATCTTTACGAATTGCTTCGTTTGAAACGTTTTGAACATCTCAATGAGCTGAACATCAAGGCTTCAGAAATCCCTCAAAATCTTTGGGATCGAATGGCTCATTACACTATAGATCCCACAAACGATGAGAGCTATAAGCTGATAAAATCTATGATTGAAGAGTACCTTCCGCTTTTCTCATCTAAATACTTTAATATTTGTTGTGATGAAACGTTTGATTTGGGCAAGGGAAAAAACCTGTTGAGAGTTCAAAAGGAGGGGACAGGTACTCTGTATCTGGAGTTTGTGAGCAAATTGATAGACCTGGTAAGAAGTCATGGAAAAACACCTATGCTTTGGGGTGACATAATACTTAAGCATCCGGAGCTTATAAAGCAGGTACCCAGGGATGTGGTTTTTTTGAATTGGGGATATGGAGCCGATATCACAGATGAGAATATCAGAATTCTTGCAGATACTGGAGTCAGACAATACGTTTGTCCTGGCACTCAGGGATGGAGTCGCTTTGCTTACGATATCGGGACTGCCAGCGATAATATCCGCAAAATGGTTCAATTTGGATTTCAGTACAAAGCTGTCGGGGTTTTAAACACAGATTGGGGAGATTGTGGCCATATCAATCTTTTTGCGGGAATGTTTCATGGAATGATTTTCGGAGCAGCACTTTGCTGGAACAAAGAATCTTATTCTGATGATGATTTTGACAGGGCTGTATCTGTTTTAGAGTGGGGGGATAAAAGTGAGACACTCTATAGGTTGCTCAGGGAGTTGGGCGGACTTTGTTTTTACCATTTTGGCAATATTTATGCCTGGGTGAGTGGTACAGAAGGCTTATGGAATAAGGAGCAGAAGGTTAAAGAGATTGGAGTTGGGGAACTTCAAAACAATTATGACCGTGCAGTTGAGGTTCTTAGTAAGCTTATCAATTTACGAGCCATTGGTAATCAGAAGCGATTGGAGTTTGATGAGTTGGTTTTTGGTGCAAAAGCTACGGTGTGGACTTTGGCTTTATTATTATTTAAGAAGAGACATGAGTATAATCAGAGATTGGAAATACCTGTAGCAAAAGCTGAATTGATAAAAATGGGATATGATGTATTAGCCGAGCTGATACGTTTGTGGCGTATCAGGAATAAAGAATCGGAGTTGCAGAATGTGGTAGCTGTTTTTAGAAAAGTATTAGAGAAGGTTCAGGGTTTATAAAGAAGGTAAACCTTTGAGTGGGTTGCAGCTATTGTTTATTTTGTGGGGGCAACCCTTGTGGTTGCCTTCAATCTTATGAGGAGAATATCAATTCATGATCCTTGACTCTTTAGATGCTATGGACAGGTACACTGGAATTCATCCGGGCTTTCTGGCGGCTTTTGAATATTTGCGATCTATTGATGCAGATGCATTCAGTTCTGGAAAAAGAGAGATTATTGGGGATCGCTTGTTTGCCATAGCATCCATAACAGCAGGTGTGGGGGTATCGGCTGTGAGGTTGGAGGCGCATCGAAAGTATATCGATATTCAGTATGCGGTATCCGGGATCGATAATATTGGCTGGCGGCCTCTTTCAAGGTGCATGGGCAGAGATGGTGATTATGATGCACAGAGGGATGTTATGTTTTTCACTGATGTACCAGAGACCTGGTTTGGACTAGCACCGGGTTCATGTGCCATCTTTTTTCCTGAAGATGCACATGGGCCTTTAGGAATAAATGGAAATTTACACAAAATTGTGCTAAAGGTGTCTGTTAAATGGTAGTGTCTCTCTGAGAGGCTAGAAACCTTTTCTGCTTGTAGCGGTATGTTATTTGCTCCTTTTAATAATTGGTCTGGTAAACAGGGGGAAACCGATAAAAAGGAGAGCAGGCAGAATATAAATACCTTTTTTTGATTAAGAAATATGAAAACGACAGTTTATCAGGCAGGGGCTATTACTTTTCGTCAGGACAAGGGTGAGCTTAAGATTCTTTTAATACGTTCCAAGAAGAACCCTTCCAGGTGGATTTTTCCTAAAGGTCACATAGAGCTTAATGAGACAGAGCAGCAGGCATGTGTCCGTGAGCTTTTAGAGGAAGCTGGGGTGGAAGGGGAGATAGTGGAAAAGGCAGGTGATTTGGAATTTATGCTTAACGAAAAATCTTACAAAGTGGCTTATTATCTATGCAGGTATTTGAAAAGGTCCGGTGAGGGTGAAGCGGGCAGATCACCAAAGTGGTTTGGAGTGGAAAAAGCAATAGAAAAGCTTTATTTCGCTAACAGTCGAGAATTGCTTAGTGCATCCTTGAAGAAATTGAATTATATAACGATTAAGCAGATTTAAGGCTTTTCAGACTCTTCCAAAAATCTCTGCAACAGATTATTTTTAATTTTTTCAAAATTGAAACTGATTCAGTATCGGCATATCTCAGATATTGATAACCGGATCCGATGCTTTTAAGGACCATCCATACAGATGCTATTTCACTTCAATATTTGTTTTGGGTGGGAAACTGTTATTGGTGGACTTTAATAACGGGAGTAATGCATGAGAGATACCGGAGAAGTGGCTTTACCGGAATCTAAGAAAAGCAAATCAAGTGAATCTGAGAGATCAGAGTACCTTAGTTCGATTGTATCTGCAGCTACTTTGGCGCCTCCTGGAGTGGAGGTAAACACTATGATCAGATGTAGAAGAAGGCCTGAACGGAAAGCCTGTCATGGTTTTATCCGGCTCAAGCTTCAGGAAGAACCGGCGCAGCTAAGTTGGTGGTGTCCGGTGTGTGCTGACAGTGGACTAATACGGAACTGGAAGGGTATACCATGGAATCTCTCTCACACCAGAGGAGCCTCTTTTACAAACGGAGCCCAATTTGGCGAACTGTTGCTTACAGAGAGTGAATTCAGGTTACTCTCTGAAATTGAAATTCTTGAGCCTCAGGCCCGAAAAATTGTTCATGATGCTACGGTAATAGAAAATGGTGGTGGTATGAGTCTTTTAGGAACCATGGAAGCTATCGACGAATTGATGGGTTACATTGCTTTCGAGGCCAATCAGGAGCAGCGTAAAAAACGTCAGCAGGCTTTAAACCAACTTTTCGACAAGATTAATCATTGCATTTCAGCTAAATGGTAACATGAGTACTTGCATAAGATTGAGTTGATTGTTCAAAAAAATTCTGTTATAATGAACTTATGAGTACTCACCAGAGAACTATTCCTATTAATGACCTTCGCCCAGGCATGTTCATTTGTGATGTCTTTAATGATAAGAATGTTCTTCTTTTTTCCTCAAACACTTTTATTACCGGATTTCATCAGATTGAATATCTGAGAAAACAGGGCGTTTCTTCTGTTACTGTAATTTTTCAGGGCAAGGGAGCTGAAAAAGAGTCAGAAGATTCTTTTGAGAAGTATGTGGAGTTTAAAAAACAGGTAAAGAAGGCTGAAGCTGTTCGTAAGAGTACGCTTGATGCTGTTCGTTCCATGGCTTTGGCTGCAAAGGTGGGCAGATATTTTTCCATTAAGGAAATGATTTCCCAGTTACAGGATCTGGTAACCCAGATGTTGGAGCAACCGGATGTAACTATTGGAGTTACTCAGATAAAAAATTATAGTGAACAGTTGTATGCTCATTCAGTAAATGTCTCTGTGTTAATGATCGGTTTTGCCTCTGTCTTAGGATACTCTGAAGAGCTTTTATTGGAGGCAGGGATAGCGGGAATACTACACGATATAGGCATGATCCGATTACCGGAGGAGCTGATTCGCAGAGAGGGACTTCATACTCGTCAGGAGTTAGAATCCGTAAAAAGACATCCATTTTACGGCTTGGAGATGCTGCAGCAATTCAGAGATGATTTACCGGCTTCGGTTTTCCATGTTGTTGTACAGCACCATGAACGCTTAAATGGGGGTGGGTACCCTTGTTGTCTCAAAGGTGATCAGATTCAACAGATGTCTATGCTTTGTGCTATAGCGGATGTTTACGACAGACTTACTACTCCGGGACCTGCTCGAAGGGGTTGTCTGCCTCAGGAGGCCCTGGCATTGATATTTCAGGGTGCAGATGAGCAATATCCAAGAGAATTGGTGGAGCATTTTACCAGGCTTATGGGTATATATCCGGTGGGTAGTTTTGTGAAACTGGAGTCCGGTGAGATGGGACTGGTTATAAAAGTTAACAGGGATAATCTTTTATCCCCTCAACTGGTAATGTTGTTTGACAAAGGTGGCCAGAGAATTGAGAAACTGCAGATAAGGGATCTTTCCAG
The DNA here is from genome assembly GCA_012519985.1 of Fibrobacter sp. GTDB lineage: Bacteria > Fibrobacterota > Chitinivibrionia > Chitinivibrionales > Chitinispirillaceae > JAAYPC01. The sequence goes on along the minus strand of JAAYPC010000262.1, from coordinate 29,462 downwards.
AAATGAAGAGAGTGAAAGAGAACTTTGGAAAGTATCCTGCTCGTTGGATCCTGCCAATTATGGTATCAATCCAGCAGATTTCTTTCATAATGAAGTTGCAATTTAGAAATCCGGTAATTTAATATTGTTTTGGAAAAGTGAATGAAAAGACATTTACTCTATTCTGAAGATAAACTCCGGGGTTTGCTTTATGGAACCTGGATTGGTGATGCTGCGGGAGCATCCTTTGAAGGCTATGGACCGGATTTGATTCCTTCGCTTGATTCTCACTATTTTATCTCTCATCCTCCAGTAACATATACTGATGACACCCAGATGACCATTTCGGTTTTGGAAGAGATGGTCGAAAATGGGGAGATAATTCAAGAATCTTTAAAGGAGCGTTTTCTCAAGAGGTTTTCTCCATGGCGGCATTACAGTGGAGGGATGTTGGAGGTGATTGAGCGGTGGCGAAGTGGAGAGCACATAGAGAGTGCTGCCAGAAGTTTGTATGGAGGAATGGGCAGTTTTGGTGATGGCGCAGCTATGAGAGTTGCACCGATAAGCGCTTTCTTCTCCATCAAATCAATAGAGGATTTTACAGAACAGGTAAAACTTTGCTCCAGTCTCACTCATACTCATCCTTATGGAATTTCGGGTGCAGTGTTGCAGGGCTATGCCGTGCTGTTAGCTTTAAACGAGGTTTCACCAGAAGACTGGTTTACTCATTTTTATCAATTAGAGATCGAGAGCGCTTATAAGATCAAGCTGGGTGATGTTGCCAGGGCTCTCAAACATCAGGCTTCTGCCCATGAGAGTGTGAGGATGGTTGGAAATGGCGCTGATGCCCTGGATGCAGTTTCTGCTGCAATCTACTCTTTTCTTAGAAATCCGTCATCATTTGAAGATTCCCTCACTTTCGCTATTTCCATGGGAGGAGATACCGATACAATTGCCGCGATGACTGGAGCTATTGCTGGGGCGTTTTGGGGATATAAACGTATACCCTCCTGGCTTCTTGGCAGTCTGGAAAATGGAAAAAATGGCAGAGTGCTGGTAGAAAAGCTTATTTCGAAGGCTGTTGAGAACAGAGAGAATATTCGGAGGGGAGAGGATTCGAACCTCCGGTAGGGTTACCCCTACGCAGGTTTAGCAAACCTGTGCCTTAAGCCGACTCGGCCACCCCTCCAGAATTTATTGAATGTCTAAAATAAATTGGTAAGCTGCACAAAACAAGCTTATTTATGGATTTATTTTTTTAGACCAATGTTCTTGAATAGAACTGCAAATAAGCCTTAAGTGTCATATTATTATATGCTTACTATTTTGAACTCATTATAAGCGGGAATATATTTTATAGTGCACTGTAATTAAATATGAATGTATAATTACATCGAAGCACGGTGATTTCGGCTTTATTTTTTTATTTTAAGTTACTGTCGAAACTTATGCTTTCTCTCCATTCCGGAGGATTTTCCGGAAGACAAAGACATCGAATTTAATATTCAGCTTTTTCGCCGGGAGTGCGAAACACTTCAGAGTGTATTTCGGGAGAAATATGGAAAGTAAGGACCTCAAGGATGCTTTTTACCGTTATCTCCGTTATTTTCTAGCCAAAGATGACACTTCTGCCACTTCATATGACAAATATATGGCTCTGGCTTATGCTGTCAGAAGTGAATTGGTTGATAGTTGGATCAAGACTACAAATAATTATCGTGAGCAAAATGTTAAGAGAGTGTACTACCTGTCCATGGAGTACGTTTTTGGCAAAAATCTGCGCCATAATATGGTTAACCTGGGCATTGAGTCCCCATTTACCACCGCTGTTCGTTCTTTGGGTTATTCTATAGAAGAGCTTTATGCACAGGAAGATGATTTCGAGCTGGGGTATGCGGGCAAGGGGCGTCTGGCAGTTTGTTCGCTGGAATCTCTGGCTACTTTGGGATTGCCTGCCATGGCCTATGGATTGCGCTATGATTATGCCCAATTTCAGCAGGACATCAAAAATGGAATTCAGGTGGAACGTCCTTACGATTGGCTGCATAGGGGACATCCCTGGGAAATTGTCAGACCTGAGTATTCTTGCAGTGTAGGTTTTGCGGGGGAGTGTTACCCCAAAGATCCGCTCTGTTCGCTGGGGCCTTATGAGTGGAAAGCATCTGAGCAGGTTCATGCAATACCCTATGATGTTCCTATACCTGGCTACCGCAACAATATAGTCAATACTCTGCGATTGTGGTCCGCACGTGCTTCTGAAGAGTTTCTTCCAGATTATGCCAACCACGGGGATTATGTCAGGGCTTGTGAGGAGAAGTCTCAGCTTGGCCGTATCACCAAAGTGCTTTTTCCGGAAGAAGACATACGCAGGGTGACTGAACTGCGGATGAAACAGCAGTTTTTCTTTGTCAGTGCCGCACTTCAGGATATAATTCGCCGTTACAAAATATCTAACAAGGATATTACCGAACTGGATAAAAAAGTGGTTATTCAGTTAAACGGGAGCCGTTGTGCTTTGGCTATTCCGGAGCTGATGAGAATTCTTATAGACAAAGAAAATCTCTCCTGGGATCAAGCCTGGAAAATCACCAAAAATGTTTTTGCCTACACCAGCACTGCCGTTCATAAAGAAAACCTTGAAGCCTGGCCAGTCTACAAAGTGGCTCAGATCCTGCCTCGGCACATGCAGATACTTTTTGATATAAACCAGATACACCTGGAAGATATTCGGCAGAATTATAGTGGTGATGCAGATGTAATAAGAGATTTGTCTCTTATCGAAGAAGGTGAAGTTAAAAGGATTCGTCTGGCCAATCTGGCCGTAATGGGCTCATTTTCTGTAAATGGGGTTTCCAGGGAACAGTCTGAGATTTTAAAGCGAAGACTTTTCCCGGCTTATTTTACTCATTTTCCGGAAAAATTCTGTAACAAGACTGCAGGGATAACTCACCGTCGCTGGTTAATGTGTGCTAATCCCAGGTTATCTGAGCTGATCTGCTCTGCTATTGGCCAAAGATGGATCACAGAACCTCTGGCTTTGGCGGAACTGGAGAAATTTGCGGATGATTCGCAGTATCAGCTCTCCCTTCAAAAAATTAAATTTCAGGCTAAAGAGCATTTAGCCTCCTGCCTTAATGAGGCTTCTCTGGCAAATGTTGATGATTGTTCGGTTATGTTTGATATTCATAGTGGTAAGATTCATCCCTATAAACGTCAGGTTTTGCATGTCTTATACATTCTGCACAGATACTTGCAGATTAAATCAGGAGTAACCTTAAAGTGCAGAAGACTTCATGTGTTTGCAGGGAAGGCTTCACCGTCCGATTTTCTGGCAAAACAGGTCATTCATCTTATTAATGTTACAAAAAATCTGGTTAATAATGATCCTGAAGCAAGTAAACAGATGCAGATCGTGTTTATTCCAAATTTTGGAATGAGCTGGGCTGAAAAAATTCTCCCATCTGCTGATCTTTCAGAGCAGATTGCAACCGCATCATTTGAAGCTGGTGGCACATTCAATATGAAATTTGCTTTTAATGGTACTTATACAATTGCCAGCAGATGTGGGTCTAATCTGGAATTGGCAGAGAAAGTTGGCTCGGACAATATTTCTCTTTTTGGGAAGAGCTCTGAAGAGCTGGACAATATTGACGATTACCGGCCTCAGGAATATCTGCAGAGTGATTCTCGTTTAACCAGCATTTTTTCACTGTTGGAAAGTCTTTTACCTTCTTTATCAGATGGCTCTACAATCTATCCACTGATCTCATCTTTACGTGATAATGACAGGTATTTTGTACTGATTGATTTTGATGATTATGTGAAGAAACAGGAATCGATAGATCAACTGTTTGCTGATAAACAAATGTGGTCCAAAGCTTGTCTTCTGAATATTGCACGTTCAGGGTATTTCTCCTCGGACAGAGCCACTTTGGAATATGCGCGGGAAATCTGGAAAGTGATATGAAAAAAGAATCGAAATTAACTGGCATACCTGTGGTATCTGGCTGGGGTATGGGGTCTGCTTATTTTGTAGGAAGAGCGGTTCAACAAACTTCTACCGTTTCTATCTCAAGGCAGGATGTTGGCGATGAGATCATGCGTTTTAACGAGATCAGGGAACGGGCTAAAAAAGACTACCGGCAATACATTACTGATCTTGGTGGATCTTCCACCGTTGATGTCTCCATACTCAATATCTATGAACATATTCTGGATGATCCTGCCTTTATAGGGCAGGTTGTAGAGACCATTTCATCAAAACTCTACGATCTGGAGTCTTCTATCCGCTTGGTTTCCAATGATTTCATTAAGCGCTTTGATTCTGCCGGCACTACCTACTTTAAAGAACGAAGTAGTGATATGGTAGAAATCTGCGAAAAACTGATCTCCTATCTTTATCAGGATGATGGCAGAACCAAAACTTTCATGGAGCCGGTTGTTCTGGTTGTGCTTAGAACTTTTACACCCACAGATATTCTCTCTTACGATAAATCCAAAATTCAGGCTGTTGTTACTGCCAGTGGTGGAAAAACTTCTCACGCTGCAATCCTTGCCCGTTCTTATTCTATTCCGGTTGTATCTGGAATCAGAAACATTGCTGAAAATATCAGACCTGGAGACCACATCCTGGTTGATGCAGAAAAAGGAGTCGTTTATGTGCGACCGGCCTCTGCAGTTGTAAGCAGATACAAAAGACAGGCATTCGATGAAAAAGCCTTTGAGATGCTGAAAACCAAGTGGCGCAGGCCGGTTTATACCACCGATGGGGTTCAAATCGATGTTCTGGCAAACATCTCCTTACCAGAAGATGTGAATGACGCAAATGATTTCGGCGCTGATGGAATAGGACTGGTCCGCACCGAGTACCTCCTGTCGAACAGAAAAGAGATGCCCTCAGAGGAGGCACAATTTGAATACTACAAGAAAATTCTGGAGAAAACAAAACAGAAACACTGTGTAATCCGCCTTATGGATATCGGTGGAGATAAAGTACCTCAATTCTTTGATATGCCTGCGGAGTTTAATCCATTTATGGGCTGGAGGGCTATACGGATATTTCTGGAAAGAAGAGATATCTTTGAAACTCAGATAACTGCAATCATGAAGGCAGGTGTTGGCCACGATTATTCTATAATGATGCCTATGGTTACCACTTTGCAGGAGTGGTTGGAGGCTAAGGCAGTTATCGCTCAGGTAGCCATGAATTTAGGTATGAAAATGCCTAAGTGTGGAGTCCTTTTTGAGGTTCCACTGGCCATAATGGAAATGGAAACATTCATGAAAGAGATCGATTTCGCTTCGGTTGGTACTAACGATCTCATTCAGTATCTCAGTGCTGCAGACCGCAATAATGCAAAGGTAAACTATCTGTACAATCCTATTGAACCCGCTTTCCTGCGAATCATTCAGAATGCCATAAAGTGCGCCAATGATAATGGAATGCCTCTCTCTATCTGCGGGGAAATGGCAGGAAACCCTCTGCATACAGTGCTGCTTGTTGGTCTGGGGTTGCGCAGATTCAGTGTGATTCCACGCAGTATTCCTTTGATTAAGGAGTTGATTGCCAATATCAGTTTTGCAGAAGCTGCTGAAAGCATCTCTCATATCGAAGCAATAGAGTCTACTGAAGATATGTCCCACTGGCTTAAAAATCTCAATAAACGTCTTCTTGGTGAGGTACTTCAGAAACTGCCAGTAAGTGTCGATGTATGAAGTTTTTTCTCAGGTACGCTCCATACCAATTAATCTGAGAAATTCATTTCGTGTATCGCTTTCTGTTCTGAAGCTCCCCAACATAGCCGAAGTGATCATCTTTGAGTTCTGTTTTGATACTCCTCTCATCATCATGCAAAGATGCTGAGCTTCGATTACTACTCCTACTCCTTCTGCATCGATTGGTGCCATAATTGAAGCTGCTATCTGCTGGGTGAGGCGTTCCTGGACCTGAAGTCTTCTTGAGAAGCAGTCAACCAGCCGTGCAAGTTTGCTTACTCCGTAGATTCGATCCTGAGCTATATATCCTATGTGACATTTGCCAAAAAAAGGCAGTATATGATGCTCACACATACTGTAAACTTCAATATCCCGCACTATTATCATGTGGTTGCATTTCTCATGAAATATGGCTTTTTTTATTATCTCTTCGGGGTTTTGTGTGTATCCCTGCATGAGGTGTTTAAAAGCACTGCAGACTCTTTTTGGAGTATCCTGCAAGCCTTCTCTTTGTGGATCTTCACCAATAAATTTCAATATCTGCCGGACTGCTTCTTCCATTGATAATCACACCTTCCATTTGAGACTACAAACTCTATTACACCCAAAACCATTATGATTTTGAAGTGTTTAAAATAAACAAATTCGCAATTGATCACAACTGAGTGGCCAGAGCGCTTACGAGAATGGTTACTTTTTTATTGTGGCATTACTATTTTTAATAAAAATTTTCTCATGTTCTGATGTAATGTTTTTTTCTCCCAGTTCGTTAAATATCCAGGTCAATTCTACCGGGTAGTTACAGGAGCAAAGGATGCATACCTCAAAGAAAAGTTCCCCAAGATCATCTCTTATTAGAAGTGTGGTATTATTAGCAATTCTTTTCTGTGGCTTTTATATGGTAAGCCATTTTAGCCGTCATGGACTTCCTGCCAATATTTCCAGCTTTATTAATGCAGATGCCGATGTTACCCGACAGAAAATTGCTCAGATGAGCGAAGCCCAACAGGACAGTATCAGGAAAGAAGTTGCCGGGTTCTGGGTAAGTGAGTTTAAAAACCAAAACAGTACTGTCAGAAAGTCCGATCATCTGGAAATCCGTGATAATGGCATTATATGGCAGGTGATTAACTGGGCTGTCACATTCCCGTCTGAAGATACACTCTCCATATATCTGACTCGCAATGGCTATCTGATTCCCTATGGGAAAAGATCCGATAAAAGCGGTTATGCCTGTGATGTGAGGATTATCCGCCAGACCTTTATTGTTGGTGATGATACCTGCTATGGGGCCAGTCAAACTGATGAATTATGGTCAATGGATAAAAGTACTGATGGGCTGATATGCAATGATCGCATCTTTAATAATTATACCGGTGAACTGCAGGAGTTTTTCCCGGATGGTATGATCGATCTGGTAGATGCGCTTATTTCTATCGGTTGTGCTCCAGGCTATAATCTGCAATCCTATGCAAGGGATGCGATCTGTGCACAACTTAAGAATCTTGCCCCAATAGAATTTAATAAGGAAACAATGCATCAGTGGATCAGCCATTATTATGGTCCGCTGATAATAGATGACATTTTACATTCTCAAATGCTTTTTTCGATTCCGGAAAGCCTGACTGTTTCTTTTGGAATCTCTGTGGATGGTAAAGTAACAGAATCGCGAATTAAATCTGGTGTTTCAGGGCGGGTTAGCCAGTTGATAATGCAGAGCTTGAACCAATGGGAATTCCCCAGACATAACAAAAAAGATAAGGTACCCACAATTGAGTATACATTTCATCTTTCGGGCAATTAGCGGCACACCACATTCAGCAATATCGAATATACCGCTAATTCTTTTAAAAAAGAGGGGTTCTACAATTGAAGCAAAATGAATCAGAAGAGCAACTGCAATCCACCAGGATTGGATCGGTGCCCAAAAAGTCTTCAGTATTGGGATTGGGTTGCTGGGCAATTGGGGGGCGTGATTGGGGTATACAGAACGAAAATGATTCTCTGGATGCCATAAAGGCCAGTTATGACAGAGGTATTACCCACTTCGATACTGCTCAGGCTTACGGTAAAGGGCATTCTGAAGAGCTTTTAGGTCGTGCACTTAAAGCTGTTCGGGAGAAGGTTTTTATAGCCTCCAAAATGATGTTTACTCAAAGAGAAAAGGTGGAAGCATCAATAGCAAACTCACTTAAACGGCTCAAGACCGATTACATCGATTTGTTCTATATCCACTGGCCTAAAAAAAATGCCGATCTGGAGGGCATGATGGAGGGGTTGATCAGGGCCAGAGAAAAAGGACTGATAAAAGGTATTGGGGTCAGTAACTTTTCAATAGAGCAGATGGAAACACTTTTGCGTGTTGGACAAATCGATGCTCATCAGCTCTGCTATAATCTTCTCTGGAGATGGCCCGAATATGACATCATACCTTTCTGTATTGAAAAAAAGATTTCCATTGTAACTTACAGCTCCATAGCTCAGGGAATACTTACCGGAAAGTTTGCTAAGGAGATAGAGTTTGCCGCAGGTGATCATCGGAAATATACCGTTTTGTTTGATAAGGAACTCTGGCCTCTGGTATACGAAGGGGTTGAGAATCTTAAAAATATTGCTGAAAACTCCGGCAGGTCTCTTCTTGAACTGGCCATACGCTGGGTACTATCCAGACAAGGGGTTTCAACTGTGCTTGTTGGTGCCCGTAATGGCTCTCAGGTACAGTCAAATGTAAAATCGCTTCATGGTGAAATTGATAGTACAATTTTAGATGAACTGACCAGAGTCAGTAATCTGATAATGAAGAGCATACCTGACACGGGTAATATTTTCCGCTGGTATCCATGACTCTGGTGACAGTCATAACGACTGATCTGCCATCTCCACAGGATCCATTTTTTAGTGGACTGCCACCCCAGCAGCTTCCACAACCGCTTTGTTTTTTGGGTTACCTATATTGTTCAGAATCCATTTATATTCTTTGTACCCACCAGAGAGTCCGTTTAAAACACAGATCTTATCTTGTGCAGAGGAAAAATTATCCTGATAATGCATTCTTTTGACTGGATCGCTGACCTTAAATGAGTCCGAGTACAATTGGGTCAGGGAATCGAGAAATTCATTGGTGTTGGCCCAGGCTTTCATCTGTTGTGCTGTGATGGTAGAATCTGCTGGTGGTACAAAAGGGATAACTTTAATCTCTTCTTTTATTTCTGTTGATGGGGGAGGGGTTTGGGCCTGTTTTTTTTGTTGGCAGCCATTAAAGGCTATACCGGCAATAAAGGCAAATGTGACAAATTTGTGATCCAATGTCATCTCCTATAATGAAAATTATATACATAAGTCGTTTTTATAACTAATTTAATACCGGGGGCTGGAGTTTTGCCAGATTTAATGTTTATCTTAAACCTAAGTCGGATGGTTATAGTGAAGCGATTCACTTAGTCCCCCTTTATTGTAAGGTTTGTGGTTTTTAGTAATATCACCTTGTTGATATGCTCAGACGGTTCTTCGCAGTAGTCTGTTACGGAGGACAAAACTGCAAACCCCATAATCTAAAGGGTGCTATGCGATTTATCTCCAAAGTATCATTCGAATTAGGCTGGAAATAAGAATTATGAGGCCAAAAAAACATTTGGGACAACATTTTCTGACAGCTCCAACTTTTGCGCGCAGAATTGCCGAAGCGGTGCCAGAAAAGACTGATAAAGAAAATGTGCTGGAAATAGGTCCTGGAAAAGGGGCTTTAAGTATATACCTGAAAGAACGCTTTCCTGATTTTCATCTGGTGGAAGTCGATTCTGAGGCGATAGAGCAGTTAAGGGCAAAACTGGGGGAAGGCTCCTACACCATTCATCATGCAGATGTGCTGGAGTTTGATTTTTCCACCACAGGTTTTCCTCTTCATGTGGTAGGTAATCTTCCATACTCCATAGGAGCTATGATCATAAAAAAAACACTTCTTTTGGGAAACAATATTCTTTCCTGTACCTTTATGGTTCAAAGAGAGGTTGCAGAGAGAATCGTTTCTGCACCGCATAGTAAAACCAATGGTTTTCTCAGCATTTTCTGTTCTTTTTTCGGCACACCCCGCATACTGTTTCATGTACCACCTGGAGCATTTTTTCCCAGACCCAATGTGGAATCATCGGTTTTTCAAATAATAACAGACAAGGAGCTTGACAAAAAACTTGAGCCATCCTGTTGGGAACCGTTTTTCTCCTTTGTGAGCAAGGGCTTTTCCCAGAGACGTAAACAATTATCAAAAGTGCTGGGTAATGATCAGGCGACAAAAGAAAAAATCAGGAATCATCTGATGCAGCTTGGTCTTGACCCTCTTTCCCGACCAGAAGATCTGGGTGTAAACGAATGGCTGAGTTTGTTCAAACTAAGATAAGAAGAATTCTTCAGTTAATCTGTCTGGTTTTCTTCACGCAGCATCTTTATGCGCAAAGCAATCTATGGCCGGAGATGTTTATTGCTCCGGACAGCTCCCAGGCAGAACCGGATGATTCCTACCTGAATCTATCCAATGAATTTTCCTATTACAAAGAGCTTCGCAACAATTTTCATCTGGATTATTTGAAAAGCAGGGACAATGCAATACTTCGTCAGATATGCGAGCATTCACTTCTGCTTTATGATGATAATACCTATCAGCAATACATCGACTTGACCGGGAGTGTTGAATGGGGAAACTTGTCTTTTCTAAACAGTGATTTAGGATTTGACTATGAGCCAAAGATAAGCTATAAGCGTCGTCTGGAAGGATCCATATTGCGTTCCAACCTCAATGCTGGTCCCTATTTAAGAGTAAAACCATTAAAGATTCCGGTGAAGATCGAAGCTGGAGTTACGGCTGCTTCAAATGACCGGTTGCCGGGAGGACTTTCATCCCAGCCATTGAAAAGCTATCATGCAGATGCCGGTGTGTATGGCGGAGCTGAAATTGGAGATACTTTGCGGCCAATCGCCAATTTACCTCTTTTTGTTAATCTCCAGCTTTTTGGAAAAACAATTGAAGGAGCCGGATCAGGGCTGGTCATGGGAAACCTGCTTTTTCAGCATCAGTTGCAAACCGGTGATTCTCTCTATATTTACGGGGCGGATACCCTGTTAAATGGAAAGGATATCGAGTTCCTTTATGAAGAGACTCCATGGAGAATAAACCATTCTGTTCAGGGTGCTGCAGGATTAAAGGCAAAAGAGAGGCGATTGGGAATAGTGCCTGCTGCCTTTTACAGCTACCGGTTAAGCACAACCGAATATCCCAGTTCTGAGAATCTTATAGATATCAAAAAATCCTCACATACAGTTAATATGCAGTTGGCAACCACTGACCGTTACTTTTTCGATTATCAGGGTGGGCTGGAGCTTACCTGGGATTATGAGGATCATTACTTTAGAGATAAATCCGAAGTGAGTGATGATCTGAAAGGGTATAATGATCATCGGTCCGATCTCGCATCTTCGGATCACCTGTTAAGAATAAACTTTCCAAAAAATATTGCTGTCGAATATGAACTGCATGCATTCAAGGACTCAAGAAAATACAGTGACAGTCTCAATGAGAATGAGACAGACTATATCCGGACAAGACATCACTGGGGACTGAGAATTGACAGCGTTGCCGGAATAAGTTCAGAAATCTACGGAGAGTATGCAAAAACATATCTTTATTATTTCAGAAAAAGAAACAGTCAGCATAGTAAAATTGTAGATGACTACCGGGCCGGTTTAAACGTTTCCTTTTTCAGAAATCGTTTCAGAATTGACGAAAAGTTTTTTATCGATGCAGAAGTTACCGACTATAAATTCAAGTATTCTACCAATCTGCCACCTTATTCCCGAAGGCTCTCTTCCACTTTAAATGCCAGTTGGCTGATGCATAAAAATGTTGAAATTGCCTCTTCATGGATTCAGAAGTATAATGATCGGGGGCACTGGTACGGAAGAGATTATTTTGATTCTACTGAGGTTGATTTCAATAGTTTTTATGCTATTGACAGCAAAACCGATGACTATGCAATCCTTTTCTACACCAGATTTCTTTTTGAGAATTGGTCAGCCAATACCGGAGTTACTTATCGTAATATTATTCAAAAAAACTATGACAGCAGAACCGACTCTTACATAAAGGATAATAGAAAAGGATATACAATAGAACCGAATATGAAATTCAGTATAATGCTGGGTTTTTTAAACATCCAGGGCAAAATCGGACATATTATATTTTCCAGAAATAATTACCTGATGCAAGCAGGCAATAAATGGGATCTGTATTTAAAATTAGACGCAGCCTTTTAATTATGAAGAGAAGGATTTTAATCTTACTAATCATGGTGGTTTTTCATGGATGCGGATTATTCTCTCCTCGTGAGGATTTTGAGGAACCCCAGGGGCAGTCTGTTGACCCATACAATTTCGATGGTATCTTAAGCAGTCTGGGGGAGCATTTCATAAGCACCAATCCGGTTGAGCTTTTTGACATGGGCATGGTATATATCGATTTTAATACAGGGCCGGAACGGAAATTCAACAAAAACCAATTAGTCAACAATTTCCGAAATTTACTGGAACAGAAGTATGACTTTTCGGTGACCTGGAGCGATTCCACTGCAGATCACCAGGATGTTGGTGATTCCCTGTTTATCAACAAAGTCAGATACCAGATAACCTACAAGCAAAAAAACAGTGACAGTGCTATAACCGAATATGGTTCATCGGATTTTATATTGAAAGGAAAACCTGCCTGGAAGATATGTTTCTGGGCAGATATACCGGACAGAGTCGGGAGGCCCTCTTTTTTTGCACCCATAGGAACGGAATAATGAGGTTTTTTCTCTGTTTCATAAGTTTGTTTCTGGTGGGAATGTTTCTCTCCTGTGAGAATCCTTTTTTACCTCCAACCGGCAAACCCGATAAAACATTCAGTCTTCGTTCTACTCCTGAAGGGGTGCTCAAGCAGCTAATTGAGGCATACGAATCGAAACGGATCGATCTTTATGAAGAGCTTTTAAGTGACTCATTTCAATTTTATGTTGCCCCCACTTTCATTTCCAGCTATCAGGCAAAGTATGACTACGACTTTGAGGGTGCAGATACGATGTTAAGTTTTACCACCGGATCCAGATTCTACTATTGGACAAAAGCAGAAGAGGTGGAGAGTCACCGGAAGCTTTTTTCCAGCGATGATGGCAAGAATAAGGAGATTCGATTCCGTTATGCACCGGAACTGACCAATACCCGCTCTTATGGAGATTCGGCCTATATCGAAATGATGATCACTGGAGGCGAGCTGCTGATACAGCTCAGTACAACCGGAGCGGTAATTCAAACCGTCGAATATACCATAGCTATCGAAAAACAGGTCTTCTTATTGGAGAAAGACAGAAAAGACAAGAGTCTTTGGGTTATCCGCAAATGGTACGATCTATCTAATGCTCCCAATGATTTGTAGAAAATACGAATAACGAATATCGAAGTGAGTGCTTCCCGAATACTATCGAAGGTCACAACTTCATCCAGCCCTGAAGGGGCGCCCTAGCTCAGCACAGGGCAACGCCCTGTGAATCGGATATCAGATGTGGGATATTAGAAAGACGGTTGGTAAGGCATGCGCCCTTTATTAGTTACAGCTAGCCCTACAGTTGGACGTCAGAATGCGAACGTCCGTTGCCTTCAAATTTATAAAAGCATTTTTCTTTGCCAGGCCTTGATGAGAGTATAGTATGCCTGAAAACCGTTTGAAACATGCAATGGAGAGAGCATTGTACTCCTAGCAAAGGTGTCGGGCGTACAATGGTAAAAGCATAGTACTCCTAGCAAAGGTGCTAGGAGTACTATGGAAAGAGCATTGTATTCCTAGCAAAGATGCTAGGAGCACAATGGAGAGGGCATTGTATTCCTAGCAAAGATGCTAGGAGCACAATGGAGAGAGCATTGTATTCCTGGCAAAGGTGCTAGGAGTGCAATGGTGAGAGCATAGCATTCCTAGCAAAGGTGCTAGGAGTACAACGGTGAGAGCATTATATTCCTAGCAACGTTGCTAGGAGCACAATGGTGAGTCCATTGTGTGCTTAACAACGATGCTAGGAGTATTATGACGATTTCTTTGTTGAAATCTATCTCTCCAGGCAGGTAAATGCCAGCCCCCAAACCGAAACTCCAAAAGTTCGTCTGACTCTAAAAAAGGGGATACAAAACTTCATCTATTAATCTGCTGTAAACACATATAAGACAAGACACACATTATGCCTGAAGTAGGAAGAGACATTTTGGGTGTAGATCGCAATTCTGTTATAAAACGGACTGAGGTTGAATCTTTCCGATGTTTTTATGGCTATCGAAAGTATTCGAAGAAAAAAAGTGATGCCTTAGTTTAGAAGGCAAAAGAGCTCGCATTCTGACTTACTGACTGAACGGCTAGCTGTAACCAATAAAGGGCGCATGCCTTACCAGATTCCTCACATATATGCTTCGGAATTCGGAATGACATCCAATGGAAAAAATTCAGGTTTAGTACGATTGTCCAAGTTCAAAGCACCGTTATCGAAAGTACTGAACTTCGGTTCCGGCAATCAGTTATCACAGGAAATCGGCGAATAGAGAGAGACCTAGCAGCGTCATATCAGGAATAGCAGAATACTGGAAATCCAGAAAATCGGCAATCAGCGGTAATGCTCCTCCGGTTGCAAGTACTCTGATGTTTCCAGGCACCATTTTTTCATATCGGTGAATGATACTGTTGATGGCACCACCTGTACCATATAAAACCCCAGCCCTTATACATTCTTCAGTTGAATTGCCAGGCAGTCGATAATTGCCCTCGGCTTTTATCTCCGGAAGTGCATCGGTACCCTTATGAAGAGTTTGAAACTGCATGGCAGGTCCGGCAAGGATTGCCCCTCCCAGAAACTTTCCCTCGCATAAGAGATCTGCAGTCAACGCAGTTCCGGCACTGATCAACGCTACTATTTCTCCAGGGAACCGGAAATGTGCAAACAAGGCGTTTGCGATTCGATCCGTGCCAAGCTGAGCCGGATTATTATAATCGATTTTTATGGGAAGTTTGTCGGTGTAGCGGGCCTGTTTTGCCGATTTCTTTTCTTTTTCAAATAAAGCCATCGCTTTTTTCATGGAAGATTCGATGACACTGGAAATTACCACTGTGGAATCAACCGGAGTGCCGCTTTTCCTGTGGAGTTTATCTATACACTGAAGAATCTGCTCCTGAGGATCTTTTGAGGAGATATCGACACGGCTGAGGCATTTTAATTCTTCCATATCTATGATTCCGATATGGGTTCTGGTATTTCCGATATCGATAGATACTCTGGCTTTATTCACGGAGTTTTCCATTGAGAAATTGTGCTATGGCTTCAGTCTATCACCAGATGAATGTCGAGTGCGGCTGCGCTATGGGTAAGTGCTCCCGAAGAGATAAAATCCACTCCGGTTTTTGCCACCGATTCGATAGTCGCAAGAGTGATATTTCCGCTGGCTTCAGTTTCCACCGGAACATTTCTTTCCTTTATCAGACTTACGCATTTCTGCATATCTGCTATACTCATGTTATCCAGCATTATCCGGTCTGGTAAAAATGAAAGGGCTTCTTCGAACTCCGGAACCGACTGTACCTCGACTTCAATTTTGAGATCTTTGTTATTGCCACGGTAGAAAAGGGCTTTTTCCAGGGCATTACCTACACCACCACTTCGTTTAACGTGAGTGTCTTTAATAAGGATCATATCGAAGAGTCCGAACCGATGGTTACATCCGCCTCCATGTAAAACCGCTTTTTTTTCCAGAATTCTAAGGTTGGGAGTGGTTTTTCTGGTATCCAGAAGTCGGGCTCCGGTGTGTTTTATAGCCTGGACATATTGATTGGTCAAAGTGGCGATACCGCTTAGGCGTTGAAGAAAATTAAGGGCAATTCGTTCACCTGCAAGAATCGCTTTTACTGGTCCGGAGAGTGTACAGATAACGGTGCCTTTGTTTAATTGACCACCATCTTTTGCGAGGAGATCGATTTCGATCTGCCGATTGATTCTGGAGAAAATGGGATTGATCAGATATGCTCCTGAGAGGATCCCCGAAGATTTACTTTTAATCACGGCGTGAGCCGTGTCCTGATCTGAGAAGATGGCCTCAGAGGTGATGTCACCGGTTTGTTGAAGATCTTCAAGAAGAGCTTGTTCAATAATATGGTCGATTGTTTCTTTCTGTTGATTAGTGTTCATAGAAATCCCCACTGCATTCCTAATAAAATTTCAAAAATCAGATCCTTGCCTCCCACCGAATTATCATGGTTGCGGTCAATATACAATAATCTGCCGCCTGCTTCAAAGGACAGCCTTTTAAACAGGGGACGGGTGACAAGATTAATACCGGATTGCATTCCCCATGAAAGGAAAATGCTGGCATCTGCGGGAAACAGTCTTCCATGATACTGTTGGAAATAGATCTCCCCATATTTAATAAAGGGTACCAGGGTGTCATTTACTCTGCAATTAAGAAGAACAGTAAAATCACCGGGAACATTAAGAGCACTGTCATGGCCCTGATTCGAATGGATTAGATCCAATGTGTTTTTGCTTAGAAAGTCCTGCTTGTAGTAAATCTCTAAATCCAATCCTTTAACCGGGTTCGTTTTAAATGTAAATGCAAGCCCGGTAGACTGACGTTTCTTTGATAGATAATTATTCTGGGTGTAAACTGTATCATTGTGGAATCCGCTCTGATCTTTTTTAACCCTGTAGCGATTACTTAGATAGAAGGGACTAAAGTGGCTGCTGAGCAGTCTTTTGGTTTCTACAACCAGTGAAGCACCAAGCTGCATGCGTCTGATATCCCAGAGCATGGTGGGTATGCGGGCAACTATACCATCATTTCCACCCTGAATTTTCTGGGCAAATTCAAATAATATGTTCATTTTTAAATCATTGACAAAGAAGATTTCGGTTGCCAGGTCGATCTCATAGATGTGTGAATGTGCCGGATTGAGATGATCGGCAATGGAATCATCAACCGTTTCCATTAGTTCATAGCGGAACTCATCCGGATCATATTTTACTTTGTAGAGGTCGAAATCAAAATAATATCCCACCCCTATAGTGTGAGCCGCAGGTGAGTAACTGACATAAGTACCGCCATAAAAGGGGTTTGTCAGGTTACCCAGAAAAGCCTTGATATTCAGAACATCTGCCTTCTGGATCTGCACGTTAATTCCTGCTGAATTGAATATTCTGTTTGGATCCTGGTTACTGAAATGATCCACAATCAGTCCATATCCTAAAGAATAGTCTTCTATTTTGCCCAGGGAAATAAAAGTGGAGTCCGAAAGGTTGCCAAGTCGGAAATACTGGATTTTATCCAGAATCCCCGAAGCAGAGGAAAAACCGGAATTCATTGAGGAGGAAACGTTTTGGTTAAATGAAAACTGTAATGCAGTATGTAGAGAAGGAAGGTGAATCGATGGTATAAGAGCAAAGCCGCTATTTGCTCCCCCGGAAAAGATTCCCAGTGAATAGTGAAATTTGAGGTATCCCTTATTTGAGGTTGCATTTTGTTGTCTGGTTATTGGTTCATAGAAACGAAAAGATTCCTGAGCTCGCTGGAGACTACCATAAACTTTATTCAGGCTGAAAGTTGATTTGTGCATCCCGGGATCACTGCTGTCGGCAAAAGCTGCAGAAAGTTTTGAAGATGATCCTAATCTGCTTGCTGATCCATAATCTTCTGTAGGTTCGATACCCGAGGTGTTGAGCTCGTTAGCTATGTACTCTGCACCAAAATTGTGCTTCAATACAGCAACATGACGGTGTGTAATATAGAGGGGGGCTGTAGGTTCTCTGTTAGGAAGAATCATTGTGGTTAAACCATATCGTAACGGCATACTTTTGCTTTGAGCTATGTTTCGAACCTGCACCAATCCATTAAGTACCTGAAAACCAGTTTCACCATTTTTGGTATCAGTTACCATGGAAACAGCTCCACTATCCATTTCACCAACCGCATTAGGTGAATGAAAACTGATATGACAATTGGAAATCGCTTTAGTGAAAATTCCCCCTCCAAACAGAGTTAAACGGACATCGGTAATTATTCCTTTATCAATCTCTTTGGAAGCGATGTTAAAAAGAACTTTGGTGTTAGGAGCGACTATTATCAGGTTATTATCGCCAAATCTGAGCAGTATTTTTGATTGTAAGGAAGTCTCCACCAAATCGTTGTCTGATAGTCTGGTACCGACAGTGATCGCTTCTATTTGCTGTTTTCTAGCGCGCTGAACCCTAGCTGTACCTTCAACGGAGATTGCTTCAAAAAAAACACCCTGTGCAGCAGCGGTTGTGCAGGATATCAGAAGCAGTTGAAATATCAGCCGAAATTTGCTTGCCATTACGGTTTTTTATACCTTGGAAGATTTTGCCGAAAATGGGTTCGGACTGGAAAGGGCTTTCTGAAAAGCTTTTTCCGTAGTGATTCTTTTTCCAAATAATAACACTGCGAAAGGATTTGAGCAATATTTCAGAATTTAAAGAGGTCGCTTACCGACTGATTATAATGAAGGCGGTTGATGGTAGCGGCGAATCTGGAAGCCAATGAATGGATTTTAACGAACTCCAGTTGTGATATAAGGGGGATCTGGGGAATCGAGTCGGTTGTATGCAACTCTTTGAGACCATATTCCCTATGAAGACTTATGAGTCTGGGGATGTACTGCTTGTGAAGTTTTATATGGCTTACAGCGATATAGATCTGTTGGATTCCATGAGCATGAAGCCAGAGAGTGGCATTGAAGATTGAGGTGCCGGTAACCGTTTCATCATCGGTAATAATTGCGATTTTTTTGTCCTTAATGTTTCCGATGATACCCAAAAGGTTTGCTTTATCTTTTCCGGGTCGAAATTTATTGGCGATGGCATAAGGGATATCCATCGCATCGGAATAGTGTATGGTGAATTTTGCACCACCGGCATCGGTGGAAACCGCAACTATATCGTTAAGCCCCTTAAAGCTCTGGAAGATTTTGATAAAAAGGTCAAGGCCGCTTAGTGCAACAAGCATCATATAAGGCTCGTAAAATCCATGCAGGGACAGCGCATGTGGGTGGTAGGTTAGATGAGCATCTGCACCGGCAATTTTTAACTGATCAGCGAAGAGGCTGGCGAGGGTGGCTTCCCGTTTAAGGAAGCTGGGTTTATCCTGTCTTGAATATGGGCAATATGGGGTAACTGCTGTTATGGTTTTAGCACGGTGTGCCCGAAGGGTTCTGATAACCTGCAGCAATTGTTGGATATTTTCGTTGACTGTGTTGGGAGTGGTAAACTCGTGCACACATTGAAAAACGAAAGCATTGGAGCCTGCAACATGCTGGTCGAGTCTGGGGCAGCTTTCGGTGTCTTCAAAGATTCTGGTGACCGGTTTTTCGTGGCTGCCCAAAAGGGGAATTTCTTTGAGAGAGCTACCATGGGTCTGGAGCTGTTTTTCGTATTCTTTTTTAACTGCCAGAGCGTAGTCGATTCCGGAATTGCAGGCTACAAAAAGAAGCCAGCCATTGGGGCCTGAGAGCTGTTTTTTTTTGACAGAGTCAAAATATTCAGGAGTGAAAAAGCGGTCTTTTTTTGAATCGTTGTTCATAACCGTATCCTCCTGGTTTCGACAATTTTTTGTTTCCGAACCCAAAAATTCCGAATATCCGGAATTACGAAATTTTGAAAATCCTAATTTTCCGCGTACACCGGGCGTTGCCCGGTGCTAAGCTAGTGCGCCCTTTCAGGGCTCGTTCGGATAGTGACATTCAGATATAACTCTTAACCTCCTAACGGATGAAGCTTCCACACCACCATTCGTTTTCGGTTTTCTGTTCTATAAGTTTGAAATTAAAATCAGATGCACTGGTTATGGCTTCCTCTTTTTCATTATTTAAAATTCCAGACCACACTAGAATTCCTTCATTTTTTAGTAGCTGACTGATACTGGAAAGAAGAGGTTCGGATTCTTTGATGATCATGTTCATAACCACTAAATCGAATTTTGCTGAGTTCTTTAGTGCTGACAGTGTTCCAATGAAGAAATCGATTCTGCCTTCAGGGGGATTGAGCCGGTGATTTTCTGCCAGATTTTCCTGGCAATCCTTATCGATTTCCACCCCTGTGCATCGTGCAGCTTTGCATTTATCTGCTACAAAGCACAGGATTCCTGAACCAGTGCCGATATCGAGTACCGATTTGCCGGGGAGCCACTCGTTTCTGCTCAAAATTTCCTGGGCAGCAAGGCGGGTGGTTTCGTGATGTCCGGTACCGAATGCCATCTTAGGCTCGATTTTAATCCAGACATCATTTTCTTTCATTGGAGGAGGCAGCCAGAGAGGAGAAACCCAGTAACCGGAAGCCAGTTCTGCAGGTTGCATGGATTCGCGCCATTTTCTGTTCCAGTCTTCATTTTCAACTTGTTTTATTTGGACCGGGGAAAAGGGGTTTCTGTTTTTAAGGTCCTCAGAGGCGATCTGTGCGCTATTTTGATCTTTGAAATAGACTTTTATTTCGACGCCGTTATTCACAGAATTCTCTTCACACCCCTGCATTCCCAGGGAGTACCAGATAGCTGTGGCGATCTCTTTTTGTTCTGGGGACAGGATTGTGCTGACGCAATAACTGGACATAATCAACTCTCCTGTTGAACCGATCGTGAGCGACGGATTGCGCAGAATTCGCCACACATAGAGCAGTGTGATGAGTCATCCTGCGGTGGCAGTGATTTGCGATAGCTGCGAGCTTTTTCCGGATCAATACATAATGAGAGCATTCGTTCCCAATCCAGATCGATTTTAGCTTTGGAGATTGCATTATCCCATTCGATCGCTGATGGGTTCCCCCTGGATATATCTGCAGCATGAGCAGCGATTCTGGAGGCAATCACTCCTTCCCGGACATCCTCTATTGAAGGTAGACGCAAATGTTCTGCCGGAGTGACATAGCAGAGAAAATCGGCTCCGGCCATGGCAGCTACGGCTCCTCCTATAGCTGCGCTTATGTGATCGTATCCAGGGCTGACATCGGTTACCAGGGGACCCAGTACATAAAAAGGGGCATTATCACAGAGGCTTTTTTGAATCTGGATATTGGCTGTAACCTGATGAAGAGGGACGTGCCCGGGACCTTCAACGAAAACTCCTACATTTTTTTGTTTTGCTCTTTTTACCAGATCACCAAGTACTATCAGTTCCTCGATCTGTACCCGATCGGTGGCATCGTGCAATGCTCCGGGTCTGAATCCATCCCCCAGGCTCAAGGCAACGTCGTTTTTGGCAAGAATGTCCAGGAGGCGGTCGAACTGTTCATAAAGAGGGTTTTCTTTATTGTTACGGTAGATCCATTCCATAATTATGGTTCCACCACGGCTGGTTGCTCCTGCAAGCCGGTTGACTTCTTTAAAGCGGGCGACCGTTTGAAGATTAATTCCGCAATGCAGGGTCAGAAAATCGATACCCTGTTCACAATGTTCGGTTATGATCTCAAAGAGGTCATCGGCGGTAGTTTGCAGCACAGACATACCGCGTTCACGGGCACGGATAGCCAGTTCGTAGAGGGGAACTGTGCCGATTGCGACCGGACATTCTTTAAGCAATTCCTCACGGATTTTTTTGAGATCACCACAGGTTGAGAGGTCCATGATTGCATCTGCGCCATGGTGTACTGCTATCCGCATCTTTTCCAGTTCATCTTTAATATCGGCGTGAGCTGATGAGGTGCCAATATTGGCGTTGATTTTTACCCGTGAGGGCGAACCCAATAACAGTGGCTCTATCTGGCGCTTTCTGTTTTTTACCAGAACCATTGTCCCATTGGCCATTGCAGATCTGACTATTTCCGGAGATAAACCTTCCCGGATTGCAGCTTTTTGTATCTCCTCTGAAATTAATCCTGATTTGGCCTGTTCTACTCTAGTCATGAATAAAAAACTCTCCGTATTCGAATGTGAATAATAAATTTACTGTTTCTCAATGATTTAGAACACCTTCTGTAGCAATAAAAGAGATATAGAAGGAACAGGTAGAAAATATATCCTCACGGTCATTAAGTTTAAAAAAAGGTGGCATGGAAACTGCTTTTTGAAATTTATCTGAATAGCTTCATCAGCAGAATTGATGCATTTGGAAGCACAGCACAATACACCCGTTCTCCGTCCACCATTTCGTAGCAGACTACAGCGGAGGACTGCGGAGGGGAGGACCCATAACCTAAAGGGCTATGCGATTCACGAATAAGGTTAAAATAATTGGTTCAGCAGACTTGTTTTAGTGGCTGGAAAATGGTATTATTATCGTCTATAAAATATTGGCAGACTTTTATTTAAGAATCCCGCAACAGCATTATCTATTTTCTAAAACTTTAGAAAGTATCCGATGGAGGGACCTAATGAAAAAGAAACTAACACAGAAGCAACTAGATTACTTCAGGGAAAAACTGCTTGCCGAAAAGCAAAAAGTGCTTGAAGAAATGGATGAGCTTCAGCAGAGTAACTTAAAGCAGTCTATTTCTGATTCTGCAGGTGAGATTTCCCGTTACAGTTATCATCTGGGTGATGTGGCCTCTCTCTCGTATGGGCGGGAATTTTCCATGGGGCTCGCTGAACGGCAGCAGAGATATCTGGAGCAGATCGATGATGCTTTACGAAGAATCGATGATGGCAGCTATGGAATCTGCAAGGTAACCGGAGAACTTATTCCAATAGAGCGTTTGGAAGAGGTGCCTGTGGCCAAATATTCTGTGAAAGGGAAAGAAATTCTTGAGAGGCGAAAAAAACAGGGAATTTAAAAACCCTGCTTCCTCCATCAAAGAAATCGTCCGAATTAGGTTTTATCTCTGTGGTTCTCTCTTGTGAGAACCACAAGTTTTTTACAGAGCATGCGGCAGAGTGGAGGGATTATCTATTTACCGTTTTGTAATCATGGGGCTTTTAACTTTTGCCCTCTTTTCCCATGCAGACAATGCTTCGTTTCTACTCCTGAATGACTCGATTGTAGGAAGTTGTGCCAGGAGATCCACTTTTAATTGCAAAGCTTTACGTTCGGTCTTAAAATCTTCAAATACCACTTCTAAATCGATTCTGATTACCCATTATCTTGATTCCCTGGGCTTTTTTAAGGCAGTCTGGGATACTCTTTCCATAGATTCCATAAAGATTACTCCTGGTCAAAGAAGCCAGATCATTTCCGAGTCTTTTGCCGGGGTTGATTCTTCTATTATCTCCTCTTTTGGTACTGAAACATTTCCTTATCCCTATGATGCAGGCAAAATAAGACAGAGGGCTGATAAGTTGAGTAGTTTGATGGCCAATAATGGTTTCCCTTTCGCCAAAGTGACCGTTAATCTTAAAAAGCATGTTGAGCAAAATGCATTAACCATTGAGTACGTCGTTTTTACTGATCAAACCTGCCACTTTGCAGCTCCTTTTTTTTATGGGCCTTTTGTAACCAAAGAGAAAATTCTGCTCAAAGATTTCTCTCCCCAGCAGGATCAGATATTTAACATGCAGAAGGTAATTGATTTTGAAAAACGGTTGAGAAGACGTCCATACATCAAAAATGTGACTCTTGACACGCCCGAGATAGATTCTTCCTCCGATTACCGGGAAGCTCTTATGGTTACTGTGCCAGTGTTTATTGAAGATCACTCGGGGGTGGGACTGGAGGGGACTGCCGGATTCACTGCCTCACAAGAATCAAAACCTGCTCTGTACGGAAATCTCATGCTGTCTCTGGTAAATGTGTTTCATAGTGGAGAAACTGCTTTGTTTGAATATGCCGGTGATAAAACCCGTCAACAGCTTAAAATTGAATTTTCCAAACCCTGGCTGTTCAACTTACCTTTAGCCCTTGATGGTGCAATGGAACTGGAAGTGCTCAAGGATCAGTACGGTTTTTTATCCGCTCAGATGGCCATTTTCAGTGAAATCGGAGCCTGGTGGCGCATAGGGGTAGGGGCAAATGTTTCAGAGGCCACTCCCAGAAATGACTCATTGGGTGAGCATGGGACTTTTTACGGGGCTGATTTTATTCTGGCAGCTCTGCCCCAGGAAATAGGCAAGGGGCTTTTTTCCAGAGAATTGGTTATTAAAAGCGGTAGTGGAGTTGCACGGAAAGACAAAAATTATTCCCGTACCCGTATTGAATTCCTTATGGGTGCTCATTTGCCCTTGTTTTCCTGGCAGGCTCTTCGGTTGCGGTTGGTTTCGAAGCATCTTATAACAAAGGAGCAGAATCTGATTACTGCGGAGAAATTCAGAACCGGGGGGTATAATTCGGTCAGGGGATATTCAGACAACGAATTCGCTTTCAGAACTTTGGTCTATGGACAGTTAGAGTATCTGATGTATTTCATCGGTACCGGGGCTGTATATATTTTTAGCGATGGCGGAGTTGGTTTTGAACAAAAAATCGAGCTAAATGGTAACTATAGTTCGATACTGGGCTATGGGGTAGGAATCCGTCTGCCATCCAGAATCGGTATTATGACTATGGAGTGGGCCAGAAATTTCAGGGACCATAAAAGTTTGGGACGTATCCATATTCGCTTTCAGAACGAGCTTGCATTAAATTCCGGCAAAATCATATCTAAATTTTGATGGTGGATCAGGTGCATAAACCTTTTCTTGTTATTATCGTTTTACTCTTCTTTTTGGGTTTAAAACCGGTTTTTTCAGGTTGTCCCGGTACCGATTCCTCCTGGCAGGGATTGGATTTCCAGTCAAGGATAAAGTTTCTTCTTGATAACTGTAACCAGATCGATTCCAACTGTTTTTATTCGGTTCTTCAATCGCTGTTAGAGCAAAAAGGCAGAAAAAGCCACCAGGACAGTGTGACTTTATTTGTAAAAAAGTGGACCGAGCAGCATAAAACTGTTACCAGCTTACTTTTTCTCGGTTATCGCTCGGATTTGATTTATTCCAGGAAGCCGGTTTGGGCTTTAATTGTTTCGGATTGGGAGAAGGATAACCAAACTCTTTACAGCGAAATTGACAACCTGGTCAAAAGAGGGCTTCATGCCAGTGCCGATACGTTGTATTCGATTTTTGATGCTGAAGGGAAGCTGGATTCGCAGGACTGGTTGAAATGGGCAAAGATAAAGGGCCTTGTGGGCGATTATAGCAAAATTGCCACGCTTTATTGTAAAGCCATTCAGAAGGAACCCATGCTCAGTGTATTTGCATTTCATCAGTTGGGACGGGAACTTAAGGATTCAGATTCGGGTACAGCGGAAAAAGTTCTGGAGCAGTTCTCAAAATGCTGCACAGAATCCCCTGGTTCTGACACTCTTTCCATTTACTCCTGGCTAGCTGATATCTATGCGGAACTTGGTTTTTACCGTCAGGAGTTGGGTGTACTGAATCTTATGAGTGCTTCGGGTGCAGCGATAGCTGCCCGAGCTTTAGAAACTGCCCGCAAAAGGTATTCGCTTCATAAATACAAAGAGGCTATAGAGGCTGCCAGAATGAGTTATCGGAGCACTGACCGTTTTTCTATCCAGTCTACGGCAGCTACCATTTGCTATCAGTCTTTTATGAAAGTGGGTCAGATCGATTCTGCTGCCGGATGGCTGAAGCGTATGGAATTGACCTCGGATAAAAACAGAATAGAGGCAATCACTTTTTATCAGAATTGTGGAGATTTTCCTAATGCTGCCCTTTTGATCGACTCCCTATCGGTGTCTGTGCCCCGGGATTCGCTTATTATCCGCCAGTTTATACTGCAGGGAGATATTCAGAAGGCATTTGCATACTTTAACAGGCCTGAGCTTAAAATCCACAAGGATCAAAAAAGTGCTTCATTGTGGAAGGCCAGAATGTTACTTTTCAGTGGTAAGTTTGAGGACTTAACTGCATTTTTAGATACTTTGGAGGTTGCACCGTTTTGGGAATGTGCAGGTGAATTGATCTTATACCAGTACTGGATTGGACAGTTTGGGTATTCCTCTGAAGCACTTGCGGCCTGGTCAAGCATCGAATATAATTTGTATTGTGGATCGTTTCACAAGATTTCTCAAGCACTTAACCATAATCGTACTGGGAATCAACTACGGGGCCTGCTGGTATTGTATACCGGCAAAGCCTTAATAAACCGGGGGCACTATAAAGAGGCTTTAATGCTTTTAGAATCTGACACCCTTAAAGAAGAATCACCTGAATTTCTTTATTACAAAGCAGAGGCGTTATATTATTGTGGAGATGCAGTGAGTGCCAGATCGGTTTTAAACAGAATAATACTGGAATATCCTGCTGATCTGTATTCAGATAAAGCAAGGGTCTTTATTAATGAACATGGTTTAGGCAATTAATAATGGGACAGAGAATCCTTATAAAAATTTTCAGGAAAGAGCATTTATGAGCATTCGATGGATCAAAAATTTGATAATCGATGGAGAGAAAAGTACTATCGAAATTCAGATTGGCGACAAAAAGATAGGTGATAAATGTTATACCAGAATCAATAACGAAGTTGAGTGCTGGTTTGAAAATATTTATGACTCTAGAAACGATATTATTGCCCAAGGTCTGGATATTCTCAAGAAAAGATTGGAATCAAAAAAAGTTACCTACCCTGACGGAAGGTTATATGACTGGCAATAAGCAATCCAGAAAAAGCAAAAAATATGTGGTGATTCATGGCCATTTTTACCAACCTCCCCGTGAAAATCCCTGGATAAATCTCATTGAGAAACAGCCTTCGGCTGCACCTCATCATGACTGGAATGAGCGGATCTACGATCAATGCTACAGACCCAACGCCTATTCGAGACTTTTGGATGGCAACGGGATGATTGTGGATATTTACAATAATTATCTCAACATGAGCTTTAATTTTGGCCCTACACTTTTTTCCTGGCTGGAAAAACATCACCCGGCAACCGCCAATCGGATTATCAGGGATGATCAGGAGAGTTGTGCAAGACTTGAGGGGCATGGCAATGCTATCGCTCAGGTTTATAATCATATAATAATGCCGCTTTCTTCTAAGCGTGACCAGTTGACTCAGATCCGCTGGGCTAAAATATTCTTCAGGAACCGTTTCGGAAGAGATCCTGAAGGGATTTGGCTGGGTGAGACTGCAATAAATGCGGTTACGATTCAGTGCCTTATAGAAGAAAAGATTAAGTTTGTCATACTTGCACCTAGCCAGGTTGAGAGTTTCAGAGCCATGGGTAGCGACGGCCAATGGACTTCTACGGCACAGCAGATAATAGATACCAGAATGGCATACAGGATTTATACAAAGGAACGAGATCCTAAAGCCTATCTGGATGCATTCTTTTTTGATGATGGGTTATCCAGAGAAATAAGTTTTGGTCAGCTTCTTACAGATGCTCACATTCTGGGGAATCGGATCAGGTCCTGTTTTGCAGAAAATTCCCAGACCGATCAGTTGGTTACAATTGCCACAGATGGAGAAACGTTTGGCCATCACAAACCGTTTGGAGATATGTGTCTGGCTTACTTTTTCAAGAATGTGGCACCTGAGCTGGATATCGTTCCAGTGAATTTTGGTTATTTTCTGGCCAAAAATCCTCCACGCTATGAAGTTATTCTGAAAAATGCAAATGGGGAGGGGACTGCCTGGAGCTGTGCGCATGGGGTTGGGCGTTGGGCCAGGGATTGTGGGTGCAAGACTGGTGGTGATAGTTCCTGGAAACAGATGTGGCGTGCCCCATTAAGAAGTGCTCTGGAAAAATTACAGAAAAAAATCGATGCCGAATATGAGCTGGCTTTTTCCAAATTCAATGTGGATCCATGGATGGTACGGGACAGGTATATTGCTTTTGAAAACTGCTCCTGGAAAAAGTTCAGATGGTTTCTGGAGAAGCAGTGCGGTATCGGTTCGCTTGATCGGCAGATGGTTTTGAGTTTCAAACGGTTGCTGGAGGCACAGAAATATTCTCTTTTTTCATTTACTTCCTGCGGATGGTTTTTCTCAGATATAAGTGGGATTGAAACCGTGCAGAATCTGGCTTATGCATGCAGGGCATTACAATTGGGTACTCCAGAATCAAAGCGCAGCCAGATTTTGGATGATTTTCTCAAAGATCTTGAGAGTGCCAAAAGCAATCTGCCCAATATTAATGGACGTACCCTGATCGAACAGCATATAATGACATTTTTAGATCACCAGATGATTCTGGCATTTACTGCATCTATCCTTAAAACCCTGGGAATACAGAGACTGTCTTCATTTGATATTTACGAATACTCTGTTAAACTTCAGCAGGTTCTGACCTCTCAGAACGACTCTCCTGCATTTAGCGGGTATCTGGTACAGTTGGAGAATGAGTTATCGGGAGAGGAGGGGACTTGGGCTGTTCTGGTTGCATTGCGGAAAAATTCCGATATTACCGGGTGGATAATTCCTGGTGATGAGTTTGAGCAGGGATTTATAGAGCAGCCTGAAGCCTGGATGGGTCACAAGAGGGCCAAGGTTTTCAGTCTGACAGATATATTTCAGACTTCGCAGCAGCAGATAACCAGTCACTTTCTTCATAGAATCTCCAAAGACACCAATCAGAGATTTGGTGTCTGGCGAAATAAGCATCTAAGGGAGTTGGATATTCTCTCCAGGCTTAATCAGCCTCTTCCGTCCTATTGCACTGCCCCCCTTTCTTTTGTGTTTCAGGATCAATGGGACAGCACTATAAAGAAGGTGGCTACACCTGGGTTTGAGGATCAGCTCTTTTCTGAGCTTCTGGAGATGTTCAGAACGATGAACCGTTTTCAGGTCAGTATCGATCTCAGTAGCGGTGCAGAAGTGTTGGAAAAAATCCTTGTGGATGAGCTTGAGGCTCTGCAGGAAAACTTATCTGTTGAAAAATGTGACCGGATCCGTTATTTGCTTAATCTTGTAGACCGGTTCAGCATTCCAGTTTCCAAGCATAAGCTTGAAGACATGTTTCATCCGGTTCTCAAAACCAAGGTACAGCAGTTGTATGATAAATTAATGATGCTTGGTGCTCAAAAAAAAGATGACGGCGAAACCAGGGATCTGTTTCTTAAACTGGTTAATTTCGCACGCAGAATGAATTTTAATACAGATAAATTTCGTCTCGGTTGATTCGTATTTTTTAACTCTGAGAAGACTTTAATTTATTGGATTGCTTTCGTAGCCAACCTGAGATATATTTAGAGTATATTACTTGTCGCATGAAAATAACCCTGTTTTTGAGGTATAAATTTGATGGCTGAGGGTTTACTGTTTTTTTATTTAATTCAGGTATTTATTCTGCTTCTGGGAATTTCGGTGGGGCATAGCGTACTGCTTTTAAAGATCCGCCATGAAGAGAACCGGAAAAAAGAGCTGGAGCTTGCTCTTTTGGAGAAAAGGGAAGATATTTTGCAGCAGGGTAAAAAAATTGCTCATGACCTGGAAGAAGTTCTTTATAAGGCTAAAGTTCAACAGGAAATCGATGATATCATCAGGAAAAATGGTAATCCCTGATTTTACAGATTTACTTCAGTTCCGACACACTCAATCTTATTTAAATCAGCTATTTACTGCAATTGTGCAGAGCAAAAAAACAAGCTGCAATATTTCGTTTTCAAGTCCGTACTCTCCGGAAAATAACACAGGTTTAAAAAAAACAAAAAAAATATTGACATCGTTATTAGAATTCATTATTATTTGATCTGCGATTTACAGTAACATACCGCCCTGGGAGCGGAAGGAGGTGATAGCCAGTGATACTCGATGAACAATTCGACGCTGATGAGATTCTGCGCGATGT
>JAAYPC010000261.1 GCA_012519985.1 Fibrobacter sp. | reverse complement strand
TTTTTCCATCACGGTTAAAATATCGATCAAGCTCAAGAATTTTAACTACCACATTAATCTGCTCACCTTTTTTTAACTCTGGGTAGCTATAAATATGAAGGCGTTTGACATGACCATTGAGCGAGACAGGATCGGAGTCAAATCCCCCACAAAAAACATGAGGCTTAGCCTTTATTTTTCTTATCTCTTCAGAGGTGGAAGTGGGTGTCATGTTACCTCCTGTTTGTCAACACCTGTATCGGCAGTTATTATTTGAGGTATGTATGGAGGAGGGCAACAGATCAATCGAACCTTCTGTTGAAATGACTGTCCATTGATATCGATTTTGGCAATAATATCTGAATGCGGCAGGTCTTTTATTTCCAGAACACCATCGGGCACTATACCGCTGAACACTTCTATGCTGTCAGCAAAAATGGAAACATGTGCATTGGTAATAATTACACTATGCTCATCACGGATAAAAATACAGAAACCACCATAGGGGCCTTTCTGTATTTCGATCGTTTTCCGCGGACTTACCTGATCTCTTACTTTACACTCAAATTCAAGCCCGGGTGAATTTGAGTCGCATTTTGAAAAATCAACAACCCATTCTGCTGATGCAGTATTGTTGCTGCAGCGAGTGGCTACTTTTGTGAGTTGTTTATTGACACCATTGACAATACCGTAAATGTGGAAATCCACACCAGCACCTTCGATATAATTTTCAAACTGTGCCTGAAGCTCTATAGTGTCACCTGTTCGGGTGATAGTTGGGGATTTTTTGCGCAGATTAGCATCAGAGTGAATCCAGGAAACAGAAGTGATTTTCACTGGTGCCTGTTGTACAGAATAAGCCAATTCTTGAGTGTAGTCTTTCTCCTTTTTCTTCTTAAACGATTGAAGTTGAAATGAAGAAATATTGGTCCAAAAACCAAATAATATCCAGGGTTTGTACCATGGGGATGCTGATTTTGCGATCATGATGCATTTTCTCTGTCGGAAATGGTTTACGATATGCTCGATTTCGCACTGTTTGCCATTGCCACATCGGGCACCAGGATTGTGTTTTACCCATATCTCTCCGGCAATGCAGGATACTTCATAATCGCTTAGAGATTGCAGTTCCCAGCGAAGTTGCGATTCATCTTTAATGCGCAAAGGACAGTCGAAAGGAATGACAGAAAAATCAGAAAACACAAGGACATTTTTAAAGTGCAGGCTTTTACAGGGCTTACCATGGCACTGAATACAGGTAGAATTAATTTCTCTCTCAGCGGATTCTTTTTGAATCATATAGCTATTTTGCCTCCCAGGCAATTTGTAGCGTCTTCACGAAGATTTAATATTTATGAAACAAAAAATGCCTGCAAGCTGTAGCGTCCTTGATTTAATATTTATGAAATAAAAAATGCCTGCAAGCCGTAGCGTCCTCGCGAAGGATTGCCAAAGCTTTCAGAATAGTTACAGAATTGTATTAAAAACACAAAGAAAACCTTACAAAACCGCAAACAGAAAAAACTAACACGCAGGACGTGTAATACCAAAGAATGCTTCTACAGAAATGTCTTACTGAGACAATTCAACTAAAAAGAGAACTTTTTGAAAGACGTATAGATTTAATTTTCCGGTTGAAACTGTAATACAAAATAATTCCGACACAAGTGAAAGAGATTATTCTTTTTACCTGCTCAGCGATTTTCTGTAGTCATGAAATCCCAAAACTGTAAGCATCAAACCCAAGCAAATTCCGATAGGGAATTCCAAATCACAAATTCCAATAACCAATTATCAAATTTCAAAAAGATCCCGATCCAGTTCCAGATTTCTCGAATATCCTGCTTTCCGTTCCTGTTTCGGATTTCGAATTTCGAATTTTCTCTCCTGTTCCTGTTTAGAATTTGGGCTTTGCAATTTAGAGTTTGTTTGGAATTTAAGATTTGTGGTTTGGAATTTCCCTCCGACCTTTTATCTTATCACTACCTTCTGACCTGCCGCTATTTTCATCATGGAAGCCCCATCTCCATCACGGACTGCGATTTCCATAAAACCTGCTGAACCCACATAGCAAAGCCTTTCCAGATGGCTTACTTCCTGGTATTGCGACTTGATGGGAATGTCAAACCGGTTATCCAGGTTGCAGGTGTTAATGGGACTTTTTAACGTTTTGAGATCTGAAAAGCGGATGTTGGTGATGGCATTGCCGAAACTGTCGATATGGATGATTTCTCCTTCCAGTTTGTCAGGAGAGACAGATGGAAGGGGAAATGGTATACGTATGATATCGGTGATCTGTGGACCCAATATGTCGGGGTTGATTCCTTTGGAGATGTGAGCTGCAGCAGGTCCGAAAATATCACGTGCCTGGAAAGTGGAGCTGGGGTGCTTTCTTATATAGAATTCATTTTCTATGCACCAGATCGGATGTTTATCATTGGGGATGACCCATGACAGGACACCGTTATCCGGGCCGATAAAAGTGTAGTTGTCGGTGCGGGCAACGATCGAGCGGCAGTCGGTTTTTGTGGAAATGCTTACAGCTACACAGAAGATGCTCTCTTTAGGAAAGCTTTTATAGGAAGCAAGCAGGTTGAATGCGGCTTTACGGATATCACCGGGAGGGATCTGGTGAGTGATATCGACAATGGTGGTGTGTGGAGCTATTGAGTAAAGAACCCCTTTTAGTTCACCGACAAACCAGTCTTTTTCTCCGAAGTCGCTGATAAGAGCAATAAGTGACATTATGACCTTTGCTCCCGGGTTAAGGATGTGTGGTAGATTAAAGAAAGAAAGAGCGGAGCCCTGAGGACTCCGCTATCGTTTTTAAAGAGATGATATCTTTTCCAGCATGCTGTTTACTCTTTTAGAATAAGCCAGAGGGTCGGGTACCATTTGACCTTCGGCAATAAGAGCCTGTTCAAAGAGAAGTCTGGCCCATTCTTCCAGCTCAGGATCTTTAGCATCCTTTTCGTATCTGGCATTCATGTTTTGCAGAATCGGATGTTCAGCATTGATTTCCAGAATACGTTTTGACTGGGGAACTTCCTGGCCCATGGCTTTCATCAGTTTTTCCATGTGTGCTCCCATGTCCTTTTCATCTGCAACCAGACAGGCCGGGCTGTCCTTCAGTCGTGTGGTGATCCTGACTTCTTTGACAGAATCAGAGAGGATATTTTTTATCCGTTCAGAGAGTTTTTTAAATTTGGATTCTGCCTTTTTCTTGGCAGTCTGTTCCTCTTTGTCTAATTCTCCAAGATCAAGGTCACCCTGGGTTATGGATTTGAGCTGTTTACCTTCGTAATTATAGATATCGTGAATGATAAACTCATCGATCGGATCTACCAGGTAGAGCACTTCGATGCTTTTTGCCTTGAAAATTTCCAGATGAGGGCTTTTTTCCACGATCTCCCGGTTGTCTCCTGAGATATAGTAGATCTCTTTCTGATCGGGCCTCATTCTTTCGACATAAGTTTTGAGTGATAC
>JAAYPC010000260.1 GCA_012519985.1 Fibrobacter sp. | reverse complement strand
CTTGCATGAGACTCGTATCGTCGTACGAACAAAAGTGCAGACCTTGCATGAGACTCGTATCGTCGTACGAACAAAAGTGCAGACCTTGCATGAGACTCGTATCGTCGTACGAACAAAAGTGCAGATCTTGCATAAGACTCGTATCGTCGTACGAATAAAAGTGCAGATCTTGCATAAGACTCGTATCGTCGTACGAACAAAAGTGCAGACATTGCATAAGACTCGTATCGTCGTACGAATAAAAGTGCAGATCTTGCATGAGACTCGTATCGTCGTACGAATAAAAGTGCAGACTGAACAGGGGTTTAAACAGGGTACTGAAAAAATTGCTCTAAATATGTTGAAAAATGGCGAATCTGCCGAAAAAGTCGCTCTCTATACTGGATTGTCTGAAGAAAAGGTTGTCAATCTTCAGAAACGTTTAATGAAAAACAGTGACGCTTAAAGGGAATGCCAGCAATCCGCAGCGTCCTGTTTTGGTGGAGTTGCCTGCAATCCGTAGTGTGTTTTCGATTCAGCATATAGATACAGGCTGCGTTTGGGGTACAGCTACGCAAAAGCAGGTACATCTGCTCCTCACGGGGTCAGCGTATCCACCTAAAAAGTATAGCCGATCGAAAAATGAAATGCGCCGTCTTCCTCACCAGGTTTTTTACTGATTTTTCTACCGTAAAGAAGACCGATCGGCCCTATGGGGGTCATATAGCGTATACCGCCTCCTGCAGACATGCGAAACTGATCGAAATCAATCGAAGCAAGACTGTTTTGCAGACGTCCGATATCATAAAAGCCTGCAAGCTCAAAGTTTAAAACAAGTGGTATTCGCGCTTCCAGAGAAGCAGAAAGAGCCACCCGGCCACCACTTGAATCGGAAACAAGAAGATTCTCTTTGAAACCACGCACACTTCTGGTTCCGCCCAGATAAAAAAGACGGTCTGTAGGAATAACCGAAGTACCGCCATAAGGGTGGATATAGCCAGCCCGCACTATGCCGGCAAAAGTAATAAAAGATAGCGGAGTGAGAAAAGATTTAGCCTCCATTTGAAACTTGACATAATTATCCACACTGCTTCCTATGCTTTTTGACAGATCAACCGACATTCCTAAGAATGTTCCTTTTTTCGGCTTGGTAAAGGAGTCCCTGCGATCATGAGTAAATGTAGGTGTCAGTACAAAAGAAGTACGCGGCCCTTTGTCTTCCGGGCTCTCTCCCCCATCTTCCAAAAGAAGACTTCGCCTTTCGAGCCTGCTGCCCATTCCAAGCAACAGATGTTTTGTTGCGGCTGCAGTAAGTGCAGCAGAAACTCCATAAGCAACACTTCTCCATTCGATGTTAAGCTCCGAAGTCCGCTCTGCATAAATTTCACCGGTGGCTATAAGGGGCAATCCGAAGAGCCTTCGCTCGGTCATTCCCACCTCAGCCCGTCCATTAACATCCTGGAATGTTCTGTTAATCACCGCTTCATCGATCTGACTTGCCTCTGTTCCAACCCAGAGTTCCTTGTTTGATCCTAAAAAATTACGATTACCAGCTTTGGCATTTATAAAAACTCTCTTTTCCGATTCATACCCACCACCTATTACTCCATGGTAAGGACGTTTTTCGGTAACCTCCACAACAACATGCACGGTATCACTTTTTTCACGTAATCCTATCGTTTTCAGACGAACAGAGCTGAAAAGTCCCATGTCCCGTATATTTCTCTGTGATTCAACCATCTTTGAAAGAGAAAAAGGCATTCCTTTATCAGCTTTTAATTCCCGGTTAAGAACACGCTCTTTGGTTTTTAATGCTCCTGCGTAGCGCACTTCTCCCAGAATCACCTTAGGCCCGATATCTATTTTAAATTGTACATCCGCCTTTGTACTGTCATCATTAAAGGTAACCACCGGAGTAACCACCACGTGAGGATAACCAAATTCGGAAATCTTCATTTCAAGAATCCGCTTGTCATTTTTCAATCTCTCTGTACCGAATGCGGTTTCAGATTTGGTAGACAACCTGTCAGACAGATCCATTTCCAAAAAGCTGATGCTGTCAACCGATACCCTGCCGACTTTGGTTTGCACGCCTTCATCTATATCTATTATTATAGAAGCATTGTTATTTTTAACATCTGCCCTGGCAGTCACCTTTGCATGTAAAAACCCTCTGGAGATATAGAGTTGCTCAACAGCAAAAGCATCTTCCTGAAGCCTTTCAGGTGAATAAGCCCTCTGTTTTTCTTTTCCCTTGTCGGTATGAAGCACCTGACCCAGAATCTCATCTTTACTGACTGAGAATGCGCCGTTAATGACAATAGAGGAGACTGTGGTACGATCATTCCGCTGGACATCGAATGTCACTATTCTTTTATTTTTTTTCCGTTTCGCAATAACCGTATCGTAAACAGCCAGGTGTACATTTAGGAAACCCTCCTCTTTCAGATAGTTTTCCGTTGATTTCTGAAGACGTCTCAGTGCTACATTGTTACGGTTGCCATTACGGAAAGCATTTTCTGCCTTGTTTCGAACCTCTCGCCTTACACCTCTTCCGCTGCGCCGGGAGCATTTCAGGACGTACTTGTCCCCTTCATTTATGGTAAGAACTGCCTTTACCGATTTTGCAGCACTGTCGATAATAAGAGTATCATGCACAGATATATCAGCATATCCGCTCTTTCTATATCTTTCCAGACATTTCTCTATGTCTTCACTGTATACCGAGCGGACAAACCGTCCTGCACTTCCGGGCATGATCGATGTCAGCCAGGAACGCATGTTTCTTTTGATGGAAAATGCGGATTTGGCACGGTTACCGGTAATCTCGATATTTTTCAGCCGGTAATAATCACCTGCATTAATTCTGACGTCCACCACAGAGTCACATAAACCACGATAAGCTCGCGTTGTAATCTCTACATCCGGTGAAACAAAACCTTCCCTGCGGTAGAGTGCAGTGATAATTGAATCCTGCCTCAATACCTCTTCCTTGCGAAATACATCACCGGGGTAAATGCTTAGCACCCGTTCTACATCATCCCGGAAAAGAGGATACGACTTTTCTATTCGTATGTCCCGAACATATCTTGCCGGAACAAGAAGAAAGGCAACAGTTGAATCCGAAAAGATAACTTTGACATCGGCAAACAACCCGGTCAGATTGAGTGCCTCTACAGATGCAGCAACAGTGGCGCTGTCGATAGCTTTGCCTGGTTTGCACATAATGAGTTTACCGGCGAATTCGAGCAGCTCATCCCTGTCTGGCCGTTCTTCAGTCAATTCCATCGTAACTTTTTGTGGTGCAGAAAAGGCTAACCCGAATAAAAAGCAAAAAACGAATAAAAAGATTTTTGGAAAAGGCAAGAAATGAACCAGCATATTACCGCCTCTCCCAGATAAAACGAAGTTCAGCGCCATTTACACCACGTGTGTCCTGATATCCTGACAGAAGCAGATCCTGTAAAATGCGATACTCTGCGGTAGCTCTCTGCACAATTACTGAAGCTTCTGATTCGACTGTGTATTTTGTTCTTAATCGTCGGGTAATATCTTTACCCACAGTTACCGCGAT
>JAAYPC010000259.1 GCA_012519985.1 Fibrobacter sp. | reverse complement strand
TGAAACTAAGACAAAAATCTGGGAAAAGGAGATTCTGGAGAAAGGAAAAGAAGTGGGGATAGAGGAGGGCTTTGAAAAAGGAATTATAAAAGGTAGAGAGGAAGGTAGAGCAGAAGGCAGAGCGGAAGGTAGAGCAGAAGGCAGAGCGGAAAGCTTAGACAAAACTGCTATTAATATGATCAAAAACGGTGAGACTAATTCGAAAATAATCTTATATACCGGACTATCAGCTAAACATATTGAAAAATTGCGCGACTGTATCCGCAAAGAAAATCTATAGTAAAAAATTGAAATTTCTTAGCCAGGAATGCTGGATCTCAACTAGCGATCCTCTCTCTAAAAACAGAAAAGCGCCCTTAATAAAAGTCTAAAAAACAATATCCTATTCCTACTTATCCAAAATCTATCTCTCTGAAATCCTATTTCTTACTCCCCATCTCCTAATTCAAAAATCTTAATCTCCTATAAATCCTGCTTCTTATTCCTATTCCTTAAATCCAAAATCTTAAATCTCCAATCTCAAATTATTTTACCGTATTATATTTTTAACCCTTCATGAACCACTATAGTTTAACCATTTCTGAAAGACTAATGATGGAAAAACAGTACAATCCCGCGCAAGTAGAAGATCGCTGGTACGCGAAATGGATGGAAATGAAACTTTTCCATGCTGATGAAAAATCCAATAAACCTAAATATTCCATTGTTATTCCTCCTCCAAATGTCACAGGTGTACTCCACATGGGTCACGCACTGAACAATTCTATTCAGGATATCATAATCCGTCATAAACGTATGAGCGGCTTTGAAACCCTCTGGATGCCTGGTACCGATCATGCCGGAATAGCTACTCAGAATGTGGTGGAAAGAAAACTGGCTAAAGAGAAAAAAAACCGTCATGACCTTGGAAGAGAAGCTTTTATCAAGGAAGTCTGGAAATGGAAAGAAGTTCACCACCAGATCATCTCAAGCCAGCTTAAAAAACTGGGCAGCTCCTGTGACTGGGATCGGGAACGCTTTACCATGGATGAAGGATTATCTAAAGCGGTGCGCAAAGTCTTTGTGCAGCTTTATAAAGAAGGCCTTATTTATAAAGGCAAATATATTATCAACTGGTGCCCCCGATGTCAAACAGCGCTCTCCGATGAGGAAGCAGAGCATAAGGAGCTTCAGGGAAAACTCTACCACTTCCGCTATCCTTATGCAGACGGTTCCGGCTATGTAACCGTTGCCACCACCCGTCCCGAAACCATGCTCGGAGACACCGCGGTTGCGGTCAATCCTAAGGATCAACGATATACTGACAAGAAAGGTAAAAAGCTCCTTCTTCCTCTGGTAAACAGAGAAATTCCTATTATTACCGATGATTATGTAGACAGAGAATTTGGTACAGGTGCAGTGAAAGTTACCCCTGCACACGATCCCAATGACTACGCAATGGGTCAACGTCATGACCTTGAAGTAATCGTGGTTATGGATGAAACCGGGCACATGACCGGTCCAATACCCCAGAAATATATCGGTAAAGACCGGTTTACGGTTCGCAAAGAAGTGGTTGAAGACCTTACCGCACTTGGCCTGGTGGAAAAAATTGAAGATCACACTCATGCAGTAGGTCATTGTTACAGATGCGCCACGGTGGTGGAACCATATTATTCGGATCAGTGGTTTGTCAGAATGAAACCACTGGCAGAAGAAGCCCTCAAGGCTGCTCTTGAAGACAAGGTTACTTTTTATCCTGTACGATGGAGAAAGACCTATATCGACTGGATGGAAAATATCCGTGACTGGTGCATCTCACGTCAGATCTGGTGGGGACACAGGATTCCGGTATGGTACTGTGAGTGTGGTGAAATGATAGTGGCTGAAGAAACTCCTTCAAGCTGCCCCAAATGCCATGGCTCATCATTAAAGCAGGATGAAGATGTGCTTGACACCTGGTTCTCATCATGGCTATGGCCATTTTCCACCATGGGATGGCCTGAAGAGACTTTAACCATGATAAAGTTCTTTCCTACCGATACTCTGGCAACCGCACCGGAGATACTTTTTTTCTGGGTGGCAAGAATGATCATGGCATCTCTTCATTTCACAGGTAAATTGCCCTTTACCAGGGTTATTCTTCACGGTACTGTCAGAGACAAGACCGGGCGAAAAATGAGCAAATCCCTGGGCAATGCTATCGATCCGCTGGAAATAATTCCGGTTTACGGTGCAGATGCACTCCGTTTTTCCATGATCATGATCACCGCCTCCGGAGCAGATGTCTATCTGGGAAAAGATACATTCGATATAGGACGTAACTTTGCCAACAAATTATGGAATGCATCCAGGTTTCTTCTAAGTAATATAGACCAGCAGTATTCTTTTAACGGTCTGCCGTCAATGGAGCGTTTCAAGCTGGAAGACCGCTGGATAATCAGTAAATTGCAGAAAGTGATCTCCAGTGTTAATGAAAGCCTCGAGCAGTTCCGGTTTAATGAAGCCTGTCATACTCTTTACGATTTTATCTGGAAAGAGTTCTGTGACTGGTACATAGAAGCGAAAAAGACCGACCTCTATCAGCAGGAGGATCCTTCACGACGGCAGGATGCCATCTGCCTGTGCAGCTACATGCTGGCATCAATCCTGAAGATGCTTCATCCGGTCATGCCTTTTATTACTGAGGAAATCTGGTCAAACCTGCGACAGAAAGTAGTCTTTCCTGAGGTTATCGACAGCGAGTTTATAATGACTGCACGATTCCCGATAGTTGACACTTCATTACAGAACGATCAGGCAGAAGCACAGTTCGGGTTGACCATGGATGTGATCACTGCCTTACGGACCATTAGATCTGAAAACAATGTTCCACCTGATAAACAGGGAAATGCAGTAATTATCCCTACCGATAGTAACAGTACAGAAGTATTAGAGTCACAAATTAAACTGATCAATCAATTTGCCAAACTTACAGAAACTATAGTTGATCAGGATGCCAAAAAGCCATCTTTTGCAGGTTCATCGGTGGTCAGGGGTACAACTGTTTACCTCAGCCTTGAAGGTCTGATCGACATAAAGGTGGAAATCGAAAGACTTACAAAAGAGATCTCCAGAGTCAGCAGCCTTATCAAGGGAACCAAGGCTCGCCTTGAGAATCAGAATTTTGTAAGCCGTGCACCTGAAGACGTTATAAACAAGGAACGTGAAAAGCTGCAGGGTTTGGAAGAAAATCTGGAGAAGCTGGAGAAAAATCTTCAGATGATGCAGAAAAGCGATGCGGTTTGAGTCCGGTCTCGACTCAAAAGCGTGCTGATTTGGTAGCGGTTTGAAACAAATGCCCCAGAGGTGAATCTGGAACTTCTCAACAAATCACCTCCGGGGCAACTGATTATGCCAAGTAAACCAATCCACCTCTACTACCTCAATGCCCTCTTCGATCAGCACTTAGGAGGCTATGACACAGGCAAACTTGCCCGAGCCGCCTCCGAAATGACTATCCTGTTTTCATTCATGGGAGATGAGTCCGACAAAGTCCTTCTCGATGTGGAAATGCCCGATGACTTCAGAAACTATCTTCTTTCCATAAATGTAAAAACGCTACACCCCCTAAATTCCCCCCGCCCCCTAAATCCCCCAAAGGGGGACTTTGAAAACAGAGCTGAAATTCCGGTTCCCTGGGGATGGGATGAATACACCTGTAACAAATTGAAAATGCTGAGGCTTAATTGCGACAACCCGGATCCTGGCGTTGTAAAAAACGTAAATTCCCGTCAATTCCACAATCTCATCTCTGAGCGATTTGGCTTAGGGATTCCAGGATCCACTTTCAGCGATTCTTACGAAACATTCCTCAGAACCCTGGAAAAACTGGAAGCTTTTGGAGATCTGGTGGTAAAACCAACATTTGGCGGTTCCGGCTATGGATTCCGAATCATTAAAAAAGGGGAAAAAGGCTTTTGTCAAAAAGAGATTGAGACACTGATAAAACATGGAGGTGTGGTGATTGAACCATGGTGCAAGCGGGTCTACGATTTTTCAAGCAGTATCACTATTCAAAAGAATGGATCCATCAGTTCAATTCGCCACCAAAGATCTGTTTCCAATATGCATGGTGCTTTCATAGGTATTTATTTGGCACCCGAAGATCCGGTGATCGAAAAGTACGTTTCTATTCAGGAGAAAGCAGTAAGAAATGCGGCCCAAGCGCTTTCTGATCAGGGATATTTCGGTCCTGCAGGATTTGATTCTTTTGCCTATATCGATATTGATGGTAAAGAAAGAGTCGCTCCTGTAATTGAAATCAATGCGCGTCATTCCATGAGTGATGTTGCGCATGCAGTCAGAAAGCGTTATGCACCTGATAAGTATTGTTTTTTCCGCCTGATGAGCAAAAAAAGATGTAATCTCCCAGACAATTACAGTAAATGGAAAGAGATATTAAAAGAAGATCATTTCGATCCCGATACTCAGAAGGGAATTATTCTTCTTACTCCACTTCGTTTAAAACACGGAAATACTGTTGTTCAACCCTCAAGAAATGGTTTTTTCCTTTCGGCAGGTTCAGAAAAGGAACTTTTCGAAATGGATGAGAGGCTTAGGATGGTGCTGGAATGTAAGCGATTTGTAAATTAAGCAACGCTGGATTCCGCGGCTTCGCGCCTTTGCGTGAGACATTCCTAATCTTCACACAAACTTGTTCATGATTACCCGAACTGCAAACCCATACTGTTTATAGTAACGGCTGAAAGCCAGATTGCTGTGATTAAAGCCCAGATAATACCTATAAGCATTGTTTTCATCGGTTTCTGTAGCGGTCCACCAGTATTCGTAATATCCCTGATCATAGTAAGTACCAAGATCGTTGCGACAGCCACCCGGAAGAGCAGTAAATCCGCTTCGATTGTTTTTCATTGATCTGTTACCAACCGTGCCTTCCCCATCGTCCTCTGCCCAGATAGTGTTGGATGCCAATGCTTTACCTATTTTGTTTCCCTTTCTGCTGCCATCCCAGTTAAAACCATGCTCTATTAAATAGTTTTCCAGTTTTTCCCAATCCTCATTTGTAGGCACATGCCATCCTTTGGGAGCCAGCTTACCAGTTTCTACAGCATACCAGTTGTATAATGCTCCGAATTTGATTCCGCTTGCAGGATTGTTGTCATAATAACAGTAGGCCGGTGAACTCATTCCTATCCAGTCAAATACATCTTCAGTATACTTTATTGGTGTGCCATCATTAAGCTTTGTTGTCCTCAGATCCTCTACTGTCCACAACTGATGACCGATTTTGACTGTAGTGTATAAGTTTCCATCTATATCGGTTACAGTTTCTGTGGTAGTCAGCTCACCTTTCTTGTCTTCTTTTCTTTTGAAAAAGTCAAACAGACCCATTCAATTCTCCTTTCCTAAAAAGCAGTACACCGCTGACAAAGGAAGGTATTCCAAGACTCCAAGACCTTAAGCGGAAAAAAAGCAAAAAAAATGCCCAAACCAACATTGAGAATTTGAGATTTTATATTTCAGGAATTCAGATATAAACTGATGGGTTTCTCTGTAGTGATGAATTCCCTGACCTGCTAATTGGCATGCTACTTAAAGCAAGCCAAAATCCTCGCCCCCTAAATCCCCCGATGGGGACTTTAAGATATCATGATGTAACTGTGAACTTGATCCCGGGGTCTTTTCCGTTCTTAAATCTCCCAATGTACATCGGGAGAATTGAAGATCCCATAATGTAACTAATTAGCTTCATTGTAGGTCTTAGTTCCCACTTTGGGGGTTAGAGGGCTCCATTTTGAGGTTGTGGGGCTCAACACTTGTGGGATAAACAGCTCAACTTTGCGAGTTGGAGGGGCCAAAATGATTTTTGGCCAATTTTTTCAGTAGCTTAAGAGTAAGCTAACAAATTGTATGGTACCTGTTTCAGCAGCTTGAGAGTAACCTAACTAATTATTTGGTACCTATTCAGAAGCTC
>JAAYPC010000258.1 GCA_012519985.1 Fibrobacter sp. | reverse complement strand
TCACCCGAGCAGGTACAGGGTGAACGCGATATTGATGGCCGTTCGGATCAGTACTCCCTTGGTGCAACATTCTATTATCTATTAACCGGTCGGATGGTTTATAATGGAGCCAATTTCCAGGAAGTCCTTACCCAGCATCTGGTAGGGAATCCGGTTTCACCCAGAAAATTTAATAAAACAGTTTCTTTCAGAACTGCTAGCATCATAAAAAAGATGATGTCAAAAAACCGGGACAAACGCTACGAGTCCATGGATGAGTTGATCAAGGCGTTAGATAAGGACTCTCGTTTCCGGGAAATTCTGTATATAGTATCGATGATTGCTACTGGTATTTTTCTTTTTATTGCCGGTTCTGTAATGGAACGGATATTCCAGATTTCCTCTTTATTGATAAAACCTTAGAGACAGAGTGACATGTTCTGTCTTTACTATCTACATTTGGGAGCAAATGGAGAAGTGATAATTAGCAAGAGCCTAAAAGAGGGAGGCGGGAAAAGCTGGTGAAATTCTATAAAACTGAATAACCGCCATAGTGGAGTATTCGATACCTGATTATAGTACTGCAAACCCGATTGCTCTTCCGTTTCTGTCAGGAGAATTACTTGTTTATACGAAAAACTCTCTGTACTACTATGAGAAACCAACTGAAATAATCACAAGCCATCTTTTATTCTGAAAAAAACAAACAAATCTATGGTACACAACAGCAAAAATCTACCTGCCCGACAATAAATACACCTATTAATGATTAAAAGAACAGGGAAAAACATGATTACATAGATTATTTAGTTATCAATAAAGTGTAGAGTCCGTTTATAGCACAGATGCTTTGCTTCCTCTTCAAGAAGCCACCTGGCCGATTAGGGAAAAAAAATTAACTACAATCTACACAACAATTTGTAGCATACCTGAAGAGCAGAGAGATATTTTATCATAAGAAGAGTCATTACAATGAGGATCATCACAACCAATGTTCCAATATGGAGGAATGAATCATGCCTGCTGACAAACCCATCTATGTTACAGAAAATGACATGCGCAAGCTAAGAGCTCTGGTCCAGTCATCCCGTGGTTCCAGGAAAATAAACGAAAAATCTCTTCAAATTCTGGAAACAGAATTAAATAAAGCAAAGGTAGTAAGATCTGAGGAGATTCCTTCCGATGTGATTACAATGCATTCCGAAGTCCAGCTTTTAGATCTGGATTCAAACGAAGAAACTACCTACCGTATTGTTTATCCTAATCAGGCAGACATCGACAAGGGGTTTGTCTCGATTCTTGCTCCTATAGGCACAGCTCTTCTTGGATACAGTGTAGGAGATATCATTGAGTGGAGTGTACCTGCCGGAACAGCGAAATGGAAAGTCATGAAAATTTCCTACCAGCCAGAATCCGCAGGTGACTATCAGCTATAACCTGGGAGCTCCACCATTTGCTCCCATTATCAGAGGCAGCGGATGGTGTTTGCCCAACTTGCATTCCTGAGATTGCTTTTAGATTAAGGTACTTAGTTTTTTTTCGTCCTCCTTAGGAAAAAATCGCTTCAAATCAATTAATCGGAGGAAATTCTTGTACTTTATTTTAATAAGAAGACATCACCAGATCTTTTGTATCTAATGCCAGATCAATGCATTGGTTATATCCTGAGATTGCGCTTAGATAAGTTACAAAGTCTCCTCCGTCCCCTACAGGAAGAATCGCTCAAATCATTTAATCAAAGAAATATCTGG
This sequence comes from Fibrobacter sp., assembly GCA_012519985.1. Classification (GTDB taxonomy): domain Bacteria; phylum Fibrobacterota; class Chitinivibrionia; order Chitinivibrionales; family Chitinispirillaceae; genus JAAYPC01. The sequence continues at coordinate 19,790 of JAAYPC010000258.1, read as the reverse complement.
TACCTAATTTAAAAGTGAAGAGCTACCATATTAGTTACTCATTAACTTATAAACAAGCCAAATTTTGTTTTTGCTTTTTGTTCTTCGATCTCTTTAATCGAGGAAAACAGTCTGGTAAGCTCTTCAATCCATGTTTGCTGAATTAATCTCTCAGAATGAAGCAGCTCTCCTGATTAAGGCCATTTCCGAAAGCCTTGTTTCCCTTGCAACAGAAGCATGAGAATAATAGAATTAAGCTGTTATCATTCATACACAATTATACTAAATGCATCGGTTAAAATGAAATCTATGAAAAACCATAAATCTCTTATATCAATACTGATGATCGTTTTTTGCTCATTATCAGAAGTAATTGTAGGTGGAATTATCAATAGTGACACGAAATGGAATGCAGAGGATGGCCCCTATATAGTGGAAAGAGACCTGTTAATAACCTCTTCCGCTCAACTCACCATCAATCCGGGCACAAAAATATTTATCAGAAATCATCCATTACCAGATACAACCATCTATCAGTTGAACCATGTTGATTCTACCACCGTGTCTATCAAGGTGGAAGGGATATTGATCTGTCTGGGAAGAAGAGATCAGCGCATATCTTTTTCACCTCTGAATTTTCTTCCAGACAAGTATTGCTGGTACGGAATCGTTTTCCTGAATGATGAAGAGGCTCTTAATGAATTGACATGTACAGACATCGTCGGCGCTTACAGCGCGGTATCTGCTTTTTCCAGCAATCCTCAAATTCGGTTGTCAATACTTGAATACAACCATATCGGCATTTCCTGCTTCAATAAAAGCAACGCAACTATTTACAATTGCGTCATTGCGCGTAATTTTGCATCCGGCATTTTAGTCTCCGGATCAAACCCTCGTTTTGTCAATAATATCATAGTTTTCAACCGTAACCACGGATTGTTGTGTGATGGAATTTCTAAAGTTTATCTGGAATACAACTGCTTTTATGGAAATCATGATGGTAATTTTCTGGAGTGCGATCCTGAATTCGGAGTAATAGTGAAAGCCAATAAAAGAAAAGATTCTACAGATGTTTACAATAACATCTTCACAGATCCTGTATTCGCCGGTTCGGTTTCTGATTCTCTGGCAACAGAAAGAGATTATAATCTTCCCACCCTTAAGTCCAGAGTAAAGGATACTGCATTGGCTGAAATTATTTATGAAGGCAAAAGCTTGCCTGAATCAATATGGAAGAATAGTAAGGCCAAATATCAACTCTCCCGCTATTCTCCATGCATTAATGCTGGTCACCCCGGAGACAACTATAAAGATATCGATGGTTCCAGAAATGATATGGGAATAAGCGGTGGCCCTGAATTCGTTTCCAGAAGATCAAAAAAGAGATAAATCTGCTTAGTTAAGGAGTGATGAAAACACCCCTGGTACACTTAATGGCAAAACCAACCGGCCTTAACCGCTCCCCCAGATAATAATCGTACACTACACACCATAAAGTAAAAGAACGGCCCAATGGATTTGCAGGTAGCCTAATCTTTACAACTGAAGAAAATGCCAGATCCTTTTCAATTTTCAAAAAACCGGACCCCGAACCCTGATAACTGTTGTCCTGCATAAACCACTCACAGGTATAATGTTCATTGTCATATATACCCTGAAGACTTACACCGGAATCCACCAGCCCATTTTCTCTGAACACTTCCAGAAAATAGCTGAATCCGCTCTCATAAGGAATGGAGTCCAGACCTTGTAAATCATAATAAGCAACGATTTCAGGTGAGTTCGCTGCAAAATCGAATTTTTTTCTATCACCTCTTACCTTGTATAAGCGAACATTCTTTATCTGAGGGTTACGGTTTACAGGAATATATGTGCCCAGATAACGTAACCTGTTGTTATAACGGATAGTAATATTGGACCTGGCCTTATACTTTCCATTAACCAGTACAAAAACATTCAGAGGAACTGAGAAGATCTGGAGAACCCTGGGCATCAACTCCTTTACATCGATCGCTTCATCTTCACTGAGTAGCCGCATCAGTGAATCTGCGGCAACCGCTCCATCAGAGGGTTGAGTTGAAAGAAAATCCAAAATATCCAGGACTTCACCCGGTTTTTTCTGAAGCAAATCTGGGGGAAAGGAACTTCTCAAAAATGATGGAACCAGGGCTTCCACATTTTCAACTCCTGCCAGTGCTACTCGGATAAAGGAATCAGGAATAACAAGGCGCAAGCTCACCGAATCGGTGTTCTGAGAAGTATATTCTTTGTAACTGCCGGCCAACATTATGTTTTCCAGTGGGAAAGTGTCCCCAGTCTCCGCTTCCGACCCGCAGGAATAAGACCAGCTTATAGAATTAATCTTTTCTCCGCCAAAATAAGCACACATATCTACAGTATCCGATGGCGCACCTTCTGCAAGCTGCTTATTGTTATAAACCATCACAACTGATCTTACCTTGTCATTCTCGATTGTTTCATACCCGGTTGAAAACTCATAACCGCACTGCATCATCAGTATCGCAAATATAATCAGCCATTTCATATGTATAAAACATCCTTTTCGTAAAAGATCAGAAATCAGCTTTAACTCCAATAGATGGAATAATGGGAACTGAGAGCGAAGTTTTTCTGGTATAATCATAATTGTAAATTGTGATTTCAGGACTCTTATAAAAGGGCCATAACAAATTCTGTAAATCGAGATACCCGGTCAGCAGCCAGTTATCAAATACGAACTTTTTCTCCACCCTTAAATCGAGCTGAAAGAAAGGACTGTTGCGAAGACTGTTTTTCTCCCCGAAAGCAGGAACAAAATACCGATTTGTCATATCATAGGTCCTATCCACTACTGGTGTATAGGGGTTACCTGAGATAAGTCTCACTCTGGTGCCTGCCTGCCATTGTCGGGGAAACCGGTAATTCAGAACACATTGAAGATTATGGGTCTGATCGTTGTCGTAAGGAATATATTTGCCTTCTTTATTGCTGTAGCGTTTACTTTTGGATAAGGAGTAGGAGATCCAGCCCGAAAAATTTTTCTCCTGATTATGCCGGATAAACAGTTCAAGACCGTACATCTTTCCTCTTCCGTCACCTTCAAACACAGGGCGCAGGGAATTCAGAGATAATAGATCTTCCATGCCGGTAAACATTGGAAGATCCCATTGCTGGTTATGGTAAAGCTGCAGATCTGCAGAAATTATATCGTTAATCTGCCAATTATAGCCAAGCATGAACTGCCGGGCTTTTGTAACCGGAACACCCGGAATTCCCAAAGTATCGTGAGTGGCAAAACCCAGAGGTTGTGGAGTCTGGTTATATGTGCCAAGAGCAGCAGTTAAAAGATGCTTTTTATGTATCTGGTAACTGGCAGAGAATCTCAGTGAAGGTTCTGCCCTCAGACCAGTACGGTTTTTAAAGGAGTTATAATTCCAGAATTCAGGCAGGATACTTGCCTTCTGCTTTATTTCTGGATAATAATCGTAACGCAGCCCTGATTTCACAATCAAAGCAGGAAACGGGTTATACTCCAGTTGAAACTGAGGACTGACTAAACCAGAAATCAGATTAACAGTATCCCGGAAAAAAATCCGTTCTGCAGTGGGGAAAATAGCGTACTGATGGTATTTTTTCAACCACAAGTCAAATCCTGCTTTGGCACTAATTTTTGGAGAAATTGTATATCTCAACTCATTTCTGAGCAAAAATTCATAATATTTGTAATCCCATTTCAAAACACCCAGCAACAAGCCATTTCCAAGTCCCTGAATCAGAGCGGTTCTCAGGCTATTCTCCCATCCCTCCCTTATTGCGGATTCATGAGCAACCATGACCATATTAAACGCATCGGTATTGCTGACTCGATCTACCATTGCATCTACTTCGGTGCTGCCAACATTGGCCGAAGATACAATCAGTTCCAAAGCATCCCTGGACCCAAACAGAGTAAAGAAAAGTTTCTGAGAAGGGGTAAGGTCAACATCAGCTCTCACCAGATAGTCATAATAATATGGAGCAATCATTACAGGGATATCGATCGAGCTCAGTTTATCTACTGCCAATCCCAGCAGATTGCCCAGATAGCTTCTTCTGACTGATGCAAGAATACCGGTACGACTGTTTACCGGTCCTTCAACAAATAAACTGACATCCATCAAGTTGATATCTGCATACCCTTTTACTCTCTCCCTTTCTGCATTTCTGCTGTTAAGAGCTATTACCCCGGCTATGGAATTCCCGTAACTGACACCAAATCCTCCAGGAAACAGGTCTACCGAATACAGTGCCTCAGAGTTGTAAACTGACTTTATACCACCGAAATGATAAAGCTGAGGCACAGGGATCCCATCCAGAAAAAATCTGGAATCCCAACTGGGAGCTCCTCTGACTCCTATGGAACCACTGCCAAATAAGGGTCTGGCTACTCCCGGGAAAACCTGAACCACTTTCAGTGCATCTCCGTTTAATCCGGCGATACTGTTTATCTGTGCAGATGATAATGACCGTTTGGAAATTTCATTACTTTTCTCTTTTCCATATACCACAATCTCATTCTCGGCGTAACTTGACTTATTTACTCGGAAAACCTGATTTACGGCTTCCTTGTGAGCTACCAAAAGACTGCTGCTGCAGGGCTCATAACCCGGACCCATGATTTTAAGGTGAAAAGGGCCTTTGGGAAGAGATTTAAAGATAAAACGTCCGGAAGAATCAGTGAAGGTAAAGATGGAGTTGTTATGGTAATGCTGTCCGCTGAACTGACCAATCTGCTGTAGATACAAGGAGAGAGGTAAGGGAATGGAAGAATCAGCCAGAGAGTCACTAAAGCTGACAATTACCTCCACATCAGGTACCGGACGTCTGGTTCCACGCTCAAGCACCCGTCCGCCAAAATTGATATATTCCTGGATATTACAGGCCTTCAGAAGATCATCAGTAGTGATTTTATAATGATAATTTATAATAACCGGAACCGGTTTTCCTGAGACCATTGCCGGAGTAAATTTAAACTGAAAAACTGCATTTACGATTTGGGAGTCCAGAACCGGATGCAACCCGCTTACTACACTCACCGAATCTACCATCCCTCTCTCATTAAGCAGCAGATTAAGAACTACCGTGCCGGTTATGCCCAACCGGGTAATCGATGAAGGATACCGGACATTTACCGATCTTATCAGTTGCGGCTCCTGCTGCAGAGAAGGCAGGTTGTCAGCCGCTCCGGAATTTACTGCAACAACGAGTGTATACAGCGTGAGGAATAAGACATTGCGCATAAGCACGTATCCAGTTCAGACCTGATGTAACAGAAGTCAAAGTATTCTGAACTGATATAGAGCAAGCGGCGTGCAAGAATCTGGCTTTAGCGCTTATGGCAGGTAGATAAACGTTTAAGAAGAGAGCTGTATCAAGACATTTCCAGAAATTATTGAGCTAGCCCTGAACCATCTGGAATCGGAACCGTATCAGTTGCCAAGAAGCCATAGGAGTCTCACCCTGATAGGCTGGTTCAAACTCCAGTTTCATGCATGCTTCATAAATTTTTTCTTTGGAACCATACCCAAGGTCATCCAGGATTATCACTTTTTTCACTTTACCATCGACATCGATCAGCACCTTTACCCGCACAACACCTTCGATGCGGTTTTCCAACATCTCTTTTGTGTACTCGGGTTTGACATGGAATTTCAACCGCGGAAGAGTGGTGACCGAAGTGACAGATGCCAGCTCGCCCTTTAACTCCTGTTCGGTCACCTTAAATGTGTCAATTGGTGTATTAAGAGTATTTCCCTGTTTTCCTATTATGGCACTGGATGCATCGTTGGAGGCCCCTATTCCTGAAGAGTAGACTTTTTTAAGCCCGTAAACCCGACGCACCGGCTTCTTTACCTTTTTTGGGACTTCAGGCTCTACTTCTTCAGGCACATCCTTCGTAATAACAGGTTTTTTAGTCAAATCCAAAGGCTCTTTTTTCTGAAGCGGTTGTGGCTTTTCTTTTGGCTGTGGTTTCTTCTTTTCCACAATTTCAAGAGGAGTTTTCTGCTCAAAGACAAACCGGGTCTGAATACGCTCGATTTTTTGCTGAACTGTTTCTGGTGCAGGTTTCTGATGCTTGAGAAAAAGACCCAACGAAACAAATAATAAGGAAATAACAATAAGAATCAGGGTTAAACTTCGCTGTTCAGGCTGGGCTTTCTTGTCGGTTCTGGCATAAAACTGGAGCAACCACTCCTGTGAGTTCCTATCCACCTATTCCTCCTGGATCACCAGTACCGAAAAATCGGTAAAACCAGCTTTCGAGCAACTGAACATGACTTTTTTTATGACCGCAAACTCCACTTCCCTGTCACACTGAATAAGAAGCGAAGATGCAGTCTTGGAATTCTGATTTCTGCTGCGAACCGCCTTCATCCAATCGAATACTGGTGCTATAAGCATGGAATCAGTACGCATAAGCTCTTCTATAGTGATAATTGTATGCCCTTCAGAAATGATCACATTTCTGGTAATCTCTATTGAGCTGCGAACCTGAGCCGCTTTCTCTGAAGAAGAAACCGGAAGAATCAGATCTTGAGACGAAGTGATAAGATTGCCTTCCACTGAGAAATTCTTTATCAGAAAAACCAGTAAAATAGTCATCACATCCACTAATGAAGTCAATTGAGGACGAAAGGTCGACTCTTCGGTCTGCTCAAACCGTTTTTTTAAAAAGCTCATAACGGAGCTCCCGGATCCTGGGTAGTACTGGACAATCCGATTTTTTCAAACCCTGCAATCCTGCATAGATCCATTACTCTTACCACATACTTAAAGGGAATCTTATCGGTTGCCGCCACAATCACCTCCTCATGATAATCCATCTCGAGCCTGCGGTTTTTCAGACAGACAGCAAGAGAATCAAAAGGAAAAGATTGGCCCTGCACTGCAAGTGAATCCAGAAGAGTTTCCCCGAGTACTATTGCCAGATAGTCATTACCCAGACGCACGGTTAAACGGGGACGTGGCTTTTGGGGTTGATCGGCCATGGAGGTACTCACATTGGGAGGAAGAGAAAACTCGATTATAGACAAATGGGTAAAAACGGCCATAGATACCAGAAAAGGTATCAGAATAACAAACATGTTCATCACCGGGGTTACATCTATATCTGTGATTCCGGCAGAATCCGAAGGCTTGGGTCGGGTAACAAAAGAGAGCTTCATCAGGACTTTTTCTTCTTCAGATAATTCAGGAATTTCACCGTTGCTTCATCCAGATCCTTTACCAGTTGGCTCTGTTTATTGTACAGAAAGGTATAGATAACCATACAAGGTATTGCAACAATAAGACCGAATGCAGTGGTAAGCATGGCTTGAGAAATACCGGATGCCAACATAGCAGCTTTTTTGGCAGCTTCCACATTGGCTAAAGATGAAAATGAGAGTTGAAGCCCGGTGATAGTCCCTAACAATCCTAAAAGAGTGGCTATATTTGCAAAAAGAGTCAGATAGTTTAGCCGCTGTGATAATCGGGGTACCTGCTTAATCGCTTCTTCTTCCAATCCCTCCTGGATCTCCTCAATACTCATCCCTGCATCAAACCTCTCCAAAGCAGTTTTCAGAAGCATGGTCTTAGGATCCTTGCCCCTGCTTAAAAGATTTCTGGCCTGTTCGATTTTATTATCATTAAGTGAACGGGCCAGTTCGGAAACCAGGACGGTGCCTTTTCTTTTACAAATCAAATAATAAAAAATCAGCCTTTCCAAAGAAACCGCTACAGCTAAGGCCATAACCCCTAAGATAACCCCCATAAACGGACCACCATCAGAATACCACCTGGCTAAAGTCTCAATCATTTAAAATATCCTTCCCAAAATCAGTAATTCTTATATGCCTTGGAAAAAATCTCGCTGATAATATTTCAATTAAGGGAAAATGTTTAAAAACAATTTCAATGCAGCGGATAAGAAAAGAAGAAAAATAAATTTATATGATCAGCAAATCAAATTCCGAGCAATAATTCAGTAGGGTCCAGTCAACTGAATTCAACTATTCTATTGCTGTTTTTTTTGTTAAAAGATTACGATTGCTTGCTTTAACGGTCCCATTATTCTATAATTCTTTAGATTTAAACGTTTTTTCTTCATTCCTTCCATTACTGTTCTTTTTTAAGAGGGAATTCAGATGTCTCAGAAAGCTGCCGTCCGATATGTATGTCTATGTGCCCTGATTTTCTTAACCAGTCAATCTGCCCCGTGCAATGATAATGATACCCTGTTTCCCACTCCAGAGATACTCAAAGGCAACGTAGCATTCTGGAAGAAAATTTATTCTGAAGTATCATTGAAGGAGGGATTGATCCATGATCGCGATTACCCAATGGTAATTTTTGAGAAAGTAAGTGGAGATGGCTCCTCTGCAAAAATTAAGAGTCTCAGAGAAAAAATTGCAGCCTCTTTAAGAACGATTGCCACACGCCCCCAATCGGAGTGGACAGAATATGAAAAGAGTATTTATGATCTGTATAAACAACATGCCGACACTACCGTTATTGCAGGAGCAGCAGACCGGGTAAGATTCCAGCAAGGTCAGACAGAACGCTTCCGTCAGGGACTTGAGCGCTCCGGGCTTTATCTGGATACCATCAAGGCTATCTTTAAGAAATACGGAATCCCCGAAAGACTTGCATATCTGCCCCATGTAGAATCTTCCTTCAATACTGAAGCATACTCCAAGGTCGGAGCCGCAGGATTGTGGCAGTTCATGCGAGGAACGGGTAAGCTGTACGGCATGAGAATAGACTACATCATCGATGAACGCAGAGATCCGATAATTTCCACTATAGCTGCAGCCAAGTATCTCTCCTCCAGTTATCAGGAGCTTAAATCCTGGCCACTGGCAATCACTTCCTATAATCACGGAGTTTATGGAATGAAAAGAGCAGTGGCTCAGACCGGTTCCCGCGACCTGGGTTATATAATTCAAAACTATTCCAGTCGCTCCTTCAAATTCGCATCAAGCAATTTCTATGGATGTTTTCTGGCAGCAAGCGAACTGGCCCATAATTATAAAAGCTACTTTCCTCAAGTTAAGCTTTATCCTCCTGTCAAATATACTGATTTTACCCTGTCACATTATATTCATCCTGATATTCTATGCAGATATTTCAACATCTCCCAAAAAACGTTTTCCGAATTAAATCCCGCAATCCGTCCGGCAGTTTTTAAACAGCACCAAAAACTGCCTAAAGGATTCGTAATTCATTTACCTGTTGAATTTACCTCTGAATCGGTTTATGCTATGTTGGGCAATGTACCCGATTCACTGAAAACACTCGAACCCGAACGCCCCCAATATTACCGGGTTAATCGTGGAGACAACCTTTACGCTATCTCTTCACGTCTGGGGGTAAGTCTTAACGAGCTACTAGCAGAAAATAACATCTCTAAAAAAAGCATCATTCGTGAGGGTCAGATCCTGCGCATTCCCGGTAAAACCACCGGCGGACCCCAGGTTGCTATGGCCAGCGCTGATAAAAATATTAAAACCACTAAGCCCACAGCTTCGCCAACCCAGAGCACATCAACAGAAAGCAGCGAAACTGAAGCCATAATAGAAATCGCTCAGGCCGAAGCAAAATCAATCATGCCTCCAGAAGAAAAGGTTGAATCCAAAGATATCGCGGTAGTGATCCCTCAACCACCAGTGACTAAAACCGATTCCAAAAAGAAAGTCTCACCGCAGAAAATCATCAAAGAAACACCACCAGAAGCAGTTGAAGAGATCAGCGATTCCCTCAAAGCAGTGGCTATGACTCCGGCTATCGTTAATAATGAGCCCAGTCCGGCACAAAGACCTTTTCTTTCCTCTGATTTCGATGTTAGCCTGTATAACCTGGATGTAGTGTTGCTATCATCTGGAAACAGTGCAGAACTGGTGGTCTCTATCGATGAAACCATAGGACATTATGCAGACTGGCTCAAGGTACCCACCTGGCGAATAAGAAAACTGAATGATATGCGCAACTCTGATATCAGGATTAACAGCAAGATTCGCATTCCCATAGATCGCCCGGATGCCCTGGAGACATTCGCAGCAGCACGCCTGGAATACCACATGGCAATAGAGGAAGACTTCTACACACAGTACATGGTAATCGATGTAAAACCCATGACAATAAAGAAAGGTCAGACTCTTTGGCATTTGTGTAATGAAGCAGACAACCCAATGCCTTTGTGGCTTTTCAAAAAATACAACAAACACCTGGATTTGAATAAACTGATGCCTGGGACTACAGTATGGATACCGGTTATTGGAGAGAATGTCTCAGGAATTTACAACCCCGGTTTGGGTAAAGCTGATTCTCAATTCCTGAGTGTTCCATTGAGGGATAAATCCCAGAAAATCAAAAGAATTCCATAAGATCCGACGGGTGTAGCATGGCTTTTGCCACACCCGGAAAAACTGGATTAAAATCAACTGAAATAGCTGACCCCTGACTCGAAAAGCAATTGATCCTTGCTGCCGTGAATGTTTACTGCCACATGCTCACCTTTTCTCTCAGAATGCCCCATTTTCCCTAACACTCTGCCATCAGGACTGAAGATTCCTTCGATAGCCTGATACGATCCATTCAGATTTGCTTCTCCGCTGCATTTACCTTCGCAGTCCACATACTGAGTTGCAACCTGACCATTTAAAAACAGTTCTTCAATTGTCTCCTCCGGAGCAACAAACCTTCCCTCACCATGAGAGATGGCAATCGCATGCAGATCGCCAGGCTTAACATTGTTGAACCATGGCGATTTAACCGAACAGACACGGGTATATGCTATATGAGAGATATGGCGGCCGATCGTGTTAAAGGTCAATGTTGGACTTGATTCATTCATCTCGCGGATTTCACCATAAGGAACCAGTCCAAGTTTTACCAAAGCCTGAAATCCGTTGCATATACCAAGCATCAAACCATCCCGATTCTTTAACAGATCATCGATAGCATCTTTAATATGAGGATTTCGGAAAAACGCGGCGATAAATTTGCCTGAGCCATCCGGTTCATCACCAGCACTGAAACCTCCGGGTATCATCACTATCTGTGATTGGCGGATCTTTTTTACCATCGATTCTATCGATTCCTCGATGTCAGATGGACTGAGATTTTTTAAAACAAAGGTGTCACAAACTGCCCCGGCTTTCCGAAATGCCCGTTCAGAATCATATTCACAATTGGTACCAGGGAACACCGAAATAAGCACCCGTGGACGGGCAATCTTTACCCTGGGAGTAACTTTACTACGCTCTGTGTAAAGCTTTGCCTCCTTAACGTCTTTAATAATCGAAGCTCTTGTTGGGAACACTTTTTCCAGAGGTTTTTCCCAATACTCCTGAAGCTCATCGATATTTAAATCGATCCCGTTTACCCTTATTAACCGGTTCTCAATGGTAACACCCAGATTCTTAACGGTAATACCGGCGAATTCTTTTCTGTAATCAACCCCTTCTTTGATCTCCAGAACTATGGAACCGATATCCGCACTAAAAAGGAGCTCCTCATCAATAAAATCTTCGAATTGCATACCGATTCGATTACCAAAACTCATTTTACTGACTGCTTCGGCAACTCCACCGGACTTTACCGTATGAGCAGAAAGCACCTTTCCATCATTAATCATTGTATTTATTACTGAATATGCCTTATCAAGCTGAGCAAAATCCGGCATCTCCTGTTCATCACGCGCAACAGAAACCAGAAGAACAGTTGAACCAATTCTTTTGAATTCCGGTGATATCACTTTACTTACATCCACCGGAGCAAGAGCAAATGCCACTAAAGTTGGTGGTACGTGCATATCTTTGAACGTACCGGACATGCTGTCTTTCCCGCCGATTGCAGCAATACCAAGTTTCTGTTGTGCTGTCAATGCTCCAAGCAAAGCAGAAAAGGGTTTACCCCACCTGAGCGGATCGGTGCCCACCCGTTCGAAATATTCCTGTAAAGTAAGGCGGATCTGGTGATGATCACCACCAGAAGCTACGATTTTTGCTACTGCTTCGATTACCGCGTAAAGCGCACCATGAAACGGACTCCATCTGGAAAGTCTGGGATTGTAGCCATGACTCATAACCGTTCCAGCAGTAGTGAAGCCTTCAGTAACTGGCAGCTTGGCAACCATACATTCAGCAGGTGTAGCCTGATACTTGCCACCAAAAGGCAATAGTACAGAAGCAGCCCCGATTGTACTGTCAAAACGTTCAACAAGCCCCTTCTGACTGCATACATTTAGATCCGATAAAGTAGAGAGCCATCTGTCAGCGAGGCACGATGAGCTGTTCTTATCAATCATTGTCTTATTAAAGAAGTTTTCAGCATCCTGCGGAGTCTTTACGAAAACATCGGTTTCCAGCCGTGTACCATTAGTATCCAGAAAGTCTCTGCTCAAATCTACAATGATTTTCCCCCGCCAGATCATCTTCAACCGTCTCTCAGCAGTGACAATTGCTACAGCCGCAGTTTCCAGATTTTCACTGGCAGCAAAAGCCTCAAACTTCTCCCGGTCCGATCGCGCTATGACAACCGCCATACGCTCCTGCGATTCTGAAATCGCCAGTTCTGTCCCATCGAGGCCTTCATATTTTCTGGGTACAGCATCCAGATCAATAATAAGTCCGGGAGACAACTCACCTATGGCCACAGACACTCCACCGGCACCAAAATCGTTACACCTCTTTATCATTCTGCTAACTTCAGGATTACGGAACAGGCGCTGAAGTTTACGTTCGGTGGGAGGGTTGCCTTTCTGTACCTCTGCACTGCAACTGTTAATTGAATCCTCTGTATGCTCCTTGGATGAACCTGTAGCCCCGCCACAGCCATCACGCCCCGTTCTTCCTCCTATCAGAAGTACAATATCCTGGGGAGCCGGAACACTCCGGTTTACATTCGCCTTGGGTGCAGCACCGACTACTGCTCCTATCTCCATTCTTTTGGCCACATAGCCTTCATCATAAATTTCAGCCACATGACCGGTGGCCAAACCTATCTGATTTCCATAGGAACTGTAACCGTGTGCAGCCAGAGTGGTGATTTTTCTTTGAGGCAGTTTCCCGGGAAGTGTCTGCTCGACGCTTTGCCTTGGATCACCAGATCCAGTCACCCGCATAGCCTGATAGACATAAGAGCGTCCGGACAACGGGTCACGAATTGCCCCACCAAGACAGGTGGCAGCCCCACCGAATGGTTCGATTTCTGTAGGATGATTATGAGTCTCGTTTTTAAACATTATCAGCCAGTCTTCGGTCTTGCTATCAATTGTCACCGGCACAACGATACTGCAGGCGTTAATTTCATCGGAAGCATCCAGGTTATCAAGCAGCCCTTTTTTCCGCAGTTCTTTCATTCCAATAGTAGCAATGTCCATCAGGCAGACCTCTTTCTCCCTGTCACCATAGACATAAGAACGTGCCTTCTGATAACGGTCAAAAGCTTTACTGATAGGTTCAGAATATTTACCTGGCTCTATTTCAACTTTGTTTATAGTGGCAAGAAATGTAGTATGACGGCAGTGATCAGACCAGTAAGTGTCAATCATTCTAATTTCTGTGATCGTTGGATCGCGATGCTCGGTATCCCGAAAGTATTTCTGGCAGAATTCAAGATCTTCAAAGCGCATCGCCAGTCCCAGTTCAATTCTAAGCTTCTCCAGTTGAACAGAATCCATACTTATAAAACCCTGGACTACTTTGACATCTGCAGGTGGGGTAACTTGCATCTGAAGTGTCTGGGGCTTTTGTAGAGATGCCTCCCGTGAATCGACAGGATTGATACAGTATTTTTTAATTCTTATGAACTCTTCATCGGTAATTGATCCTTCCAGAATAAAAATCTGAGCAGTAGCCACCAGGGGGCGGTTTCCATGAGTTATGAGCTGAATGCATTGAGCCGCAGAATCAGCCCTCTGATCATATTGTCCTGGAAGATATTCGACCGCAAAAACACAATCTTCATTCTTGTAGGGAAAAGTCTCATCGTATACCAGATCTACAGGAGGTTCAGCAAAAATGATGGTCCGCGCAGTTTCATACTCCGAATCAGTAATACCTTCCAGGTCATAACGGATCAAAACCCGAACATGATTCAATCCTTTGATCTTCAGGTTTTCTCTTAAATCGGCCAGTAAAGCCTGTGCTACTACATCAAAACCGCTCTTTTTCTCCACAAAAATCGATCGGACCGTACCCATATCCACAAAACCTTTCACTGAAAAGACGGCCTTTTCCAAGCCGCACCGAAAGCACTGTTAGCTGCAAGCAGATTATTACGGTTGAACAAGGAATAAAATGCAAGCGCTAAGGAGAGTTAAAAATAAGTAATTTTTGGGTAGATAGTATGGATTGTTTGGGAAACTACAGCATAGTTTGTTTTAGATGAAGCCACCATTAGCCTCAGACAGACCCGATTATACATAGTAGTATATAGAGGATTGCATCTTAGAGTGGAATTCAATCGATTAAACGATCAGATATTTGTACAGCCCCTTAAAAGAAACGACTTTTTTTCTGAATCACTTTTTTTACTCCGTCCCCTTCAGAATTGAGCATTCTATACATACAGTTTTGAAAGCAGGATCTAAAAATTTCTCAAAGGCTCCGGATTAATTACTAACTTTCCTTCGTCCCCAAACATATCCGGGAATATTTCAAGGGACGGAGGAAACTAAATTTCCTAATCAGCCCAAAACCGGAATCAATCAAATAATACGTAGAATTACTGTAGCAGAATGTAATGATTACCGAAAAAAACTTTCAGGGTAATTTAAAACCAGCTTATACCCTCCAACAAAAGAGGAGTCTGTTTACCTACGGCTAAATTATCCCAGACACTACTGATCGATCGTAAAAGGATACGCCTGCCTCCCTCCGTGCCACTCTGCAGTTAAAAAATATTTCCCTGGAGAGAATCCGAGAGCAGGAATATGAACTAAGGGGCCATCTGCTCCCTTTATTGAACGAAGGCGTTTTCCTGCAATCGAATATATTTGAAAAGACAGTTTTTTTCCAGCAAAGGAATCCGGTATTCTTACTATGATATGGTTTTTCCACTTCTTATGGATTGATATTTTTTCGTGTGTTTGACGATAAAATTGAGGGGGAGAAACTGCATTGCCATTATCGGGCTCACACGCAAAAATAAGACCGGTATCGCCTACAGCTACTATCGTTTTGCCGTTTGTTGCTATTGAATATAAAGTGCCATAGCTATTCAGGGGTACCCATACCATGTTGCGCCATACATAGGCATTGTAAGAAACGCATATTGCCGGCTTTCCTCCTATAACTCCGGCTGTAATATATTCCTTCCCTGTCCATAACATCGAATTAACTGTTTCAATGGTCCAGTTTACATCCTGCTTTGTCCAGTTTTCTCCATCTTCTGAAAAATACAAACTATTAACTCCCAATCCCAGAAGCTTCGAACCTGTCCAGGTCACGTAACTCAGTTTAGTTCTGAATCTGTCATTTTTTGTCCATGAAATTCCGTCTTCCGAAGTAAGAATTACATCTTCATTAAACCCTGTCACAACCAGTTTACTCCCAGTCCATGTTATTGATTTCAGCGTTGTTGAAATCCCGGTAGGTCTTATTGTCCAGTCAACTCCATCAGGAGAGGTTATGACTGTTCCATCGCTTCCTACTGCAACAAACATACTGCCGGTCCAGGTCACTGAATTGAGCCATGTTAACTGCGTCTCAAACTGTTTCGCCCAGGAAATTCCGCCATCTGACGAAAAATAGATTTTACCCTGATATCCTACAGCCACTAGTCTGGAACCTTGCCCGGCGACCGATTGAAATTGATAAATAGAATCGAATCTCTCCGTCCAGATGTAACCGTCAGGTGATGTGAGAATTGTGCTCACTCCTACAGCTACAAACAGTTCTCCTGTCCAGATTACAGAGAAAAGTGTTGCTGCAGGACGGTTGCTCCAGGTAATCCCATCTTCTGAGGTATACATTGTTCCGTTATTGCCTACCGCAAAATACCGGTTTCCGATTCGGTTTACATAATTTACCGATTCTCTTGAATTAACCAACTTCCATTCATTCCAGGTGTTTCCGTCTGAAGAGGTGAAGATTGATTTTGTGGCACCCACAATTATTTGTGAACCGTCCGATACTGCGCAATTAAGTGTGTTATCTTTTGATATTGTATCGACAGTCCACTCTTCCCCATCCAGCGAAGTCAATACTATACCAATGCCGTTCTTATTGCAGGTTGCAATAAGCTTGTTTCCTGTCCAGGTTATTGAACTGAACTCTCCATCAATGTTAGTTTGAACGGAGTCCCAATTAATTCCATCAACCGATGTTATTATGCCGCCATCACCTGCGGCATATAGTCGGTTGCCTGTCCAGGTTACCGACACCAGCTCATTGTTTCTGAAATCCTCCACTTCATAATTAGTCCAGCTAACACCGTCAGAGGAGATACTTGTGGTTAATCCATTATTATACGCATTTTCAACCACTACCAGCTTGCTTCCAGTCCATGCCATGAAACTAGCAGAACTGATATTTTCAACGCTGAATGTTTTCCAGTTCAGGCCGTCAATCGATGTCATCACCCGACCGTATTCATCAATCACCACGAATTGTGTTCCGGTCCAGACAGCCGCCTTGAGATTAAGACTGCTTTTGGTGACAGAATCTATAGCGGTCCAACTCCATCCATTGTGTGAAGTAAGAAGTACTTCTTCCCCGCCAGCTACATAGCGGCTGCCGTTTGATACTATAAAATTCAGATTTCTTTTTTCCGGAAGAGGATTCACCATGACACAGTTATATTGAGCGTTTATGGCTTCATTAAACATAAAGATAATAACGGCTATATTTACTATACTTTTCATCAGCATGAACTATCCTTTGATAAGGAGCTTTTTCTGATAAAGCTGTCATAGGAGTGTTTAGAACAAAATAATTATTCTTTTGCAGAAAATCACTTTTTCACCTTTTTCCACCTTTGTAATCCAAAATCAGGCGTATTTTATCAATAATTATAGCACTTTTCACGCAATATTATCAAATCGAAACACGCTACGGAATCTATACAGAACTTTTTATAACTCGATAACGGTACCTGAATTGGTCAGCGCTAAGCGAGCAAATGAGAAGCGAGGATAGAAACACACTCCCTGCACCCAGGGGTGTTTCATGTATCTGGGAATTATCAGGCTACGGTTCGAATCGCCCTTATTAAGTTTAATTTCGCCTGAGCCAGGACGGCAAAGGCGACACTTCTATCCATTTATCTCTTTTCCACTTAGCTCCGGAACATACTTTCTGTCTTCTCTTTGTATATGTTCAGTAATCCAATTATTAAGAAAATCAAGCAAATTGATACTGATAACCAAGCTTCCTGAGTTGTACTGATCCGTTATTTCACCCAACCGTTTTACAAAGCCATTATGTTTTTGAATGTGCGACATTTTCCCTGAGTAGTTATACCTTTCAAAAGCTTTTTCTTCGTTTGAGAAATGGTATTTAGTGTATGCTCTCAGCTCTTCAAGTATTGCTCCCACAACCTCTTTTGCTTTTCCTTCACGCATAGCAGAATGCAGGATATTGATCTGTTCGATCAATTTTTTGTGCTGATCATCGATCACTTTGATTCCGATAGATAGTTTTTCACTCCATTCAATAAAAGCCATAGTTCTCTCCCAAAGATGGTTAGATGAATGCAACCAGGGTGCCCATTAAGAGGTTCCTGATATTTTTTTCCTTACAATTTTACTGTTAATCCTGAATCGTTTCCAGATGTTATTCGGAGGGCGACTTTTTGGCAAGTGGGATTGATGGTTTTACAGCCATCTGAGTCGAAATTTAAAGGAACAGTGGGGACGGAGGAAACGGAGATTGAATATCAAATATCAAATATCGAATAACGAATTTCGAAGTTAAAAGAGGAGAAGTAAAAATTTTTAAATCCGAACAGAGTAATCCATATCCCGCTAAGGAGCAAAATTTCAGATTCCGAGATCTCAGATTTCGGATTTCGAATTTCGAATTTCGAATGCCAAATCGAAGTAAATGAACCTAACAGCCCTGAATAAAAAGTGGCTAAGACTCACCACTTTTCATACATCTATTTCTTTTCCACGAAGAACCGGAGCATACTTCATGTCATCTTTTAGAATATGCTCAGAAATCCATTTATTCAGGAAATCAAGCAAATTGATACTTAAGGTCAGACTTCCGGCTTTATACTGATCAATTATTCCATCCAACTGCTTTATCAAGTCATTGTGTTTTTTAGTGTGTGATGCTTTCTCTAAGAAGTTATACTTCTCGAATGCCTTTTCTTCGGTGGAGAAATGGTATTTGGTATATGCTTTCAGTTCATCCAGTATTTTTCCCAGGACCTCTTTTGCTTTTCCTTCACGCATAGCGGAATGCAGGACATTGATCTGTTCTACCAGTTTCTTGTGTTGATTATCGATCTCTTTGATTCCAGTTGAAAGTTTTTCATTCCATTCCATAAATGCCATAGTGTACTCCTGAAGTTTGGTTAGATGATACGACTCACGTTCTGGTTCAGGGATGACCACCAGAGAGGTCTGGAAATTTTTTTCTATTTTACTGTTTATTTTGAGTAGTTTCCAGAGATAATTTTTCAGAAGTATTCTATCCCTTTTTTTTCCGATAATCCAGAAATGTGTTCTGAGTACTCACATTTTATTGATATCCTAAAAACGTCACAGTGAATATGATACCCCAAAAACAACTGCTATTATTAATGCGGTCTTCATTATTTTATACACAAATGTTTTTTAAAATTTTCTTTTTTCCCGCTGCCATGAAATCCATATTTTAATAACGCTGTCATAGCAGGTCCGGAAATATCTGTTCCTCTGTCGTTGTTTATCTTCAGATATGTCCCTTTCAATTCTAATGATAAGAAACTGAACTTAGTTAAAAAGTACATAAATTCAATACCAATATTTACGTTAGGTACGATAAAAGATTTTGAAGGAATTTCTTTTTCAATATCTTTTTTTAATGCATCCCATCCATCTATAGCGAAACCTAATCGTAATGGTATTTTATGTTTTGATTTTTCCATAAGAAAACATGCTACATCGAGACCAATATAACCTCCGAAAAAATAATTAGTTAAAAAGGCTCTCCCATCTTTATATACAACATATTCGTTATTAGATTTTAGCATTTTCATATAGAAAGTCCAGTCAACCATGATCTTTCTTTTTTTATACCCGACGAAAAATCCAAAAGCGGGATGGTTTCCTACAAGAGACATATTTCCAAATGGCACCCAGATACCACTTTGCAAACCGATATTCAACTCATGCATATTTTTATATTTCATATATTCCTTATTGAAAGTTTTTTGTATTTCACTTTCCGTTTTTGCATATGACAATGCAATGAAATCATCGAATCTTTGAGAATAGGCAAGAAGAAAAAGATCAACATCTGTTTCAGCATGTTTTTTAGAGAGATATAGTGAATCTGCAAGAGCAATGGTCATGCTATCAAATTCTGGCAGTAAAGGATAATTGAATCTCTGGTTTATAATAATCTCTTTTTTGGGATCAGCATTAATGACAATTCTTCTTTCCCGGAAATCTAAAAGATAGTAGACAGTATTTGAATCAATAAATTCATTAATATTTTCCCCTTTAATTATTTTATCGATAATTCTATAACGTCTTAAGGGTTCATTATCTCCACAATATTTTTCCCAGAATTCCAGAACCATCGTTAAGGAATCGATTTTGGATTCCTTTCTAAAACGGACAATTTGTTTTCCCG
>JAAYPC010000257.1 GCA_012519985.1 Fibrobacter sp. | reverse complement strand
TACGAGTCAGAGTAAAGACCTGCACTTGGGCTCGTACGACGATACGAGTCAGAGTAAAGACCTGCACTCGGTCTCGTACGACGATACGAGTCAGAGTAAAGACCTGCACTTGGGCTCGTACGACGATACGAGTCAGAGTAAAGATCTGCACTTGGGCTCGTACGACGATACGAGTCAGAGTAAAGATCTGCACTGAGGGTTTGTATGACGATACCAGTCTCAGTCAAGATCTGTACTCAGGCTCATAACCACTTTTATATAAGCGTACCCGGGATCCGGCATTATTATTGGTTTAAACAAAAATTCAATTATTTTATCAGAATAAGTTACCACAATACTATAACTGGTCAGAAATTTATGAAACTTTTTAACCTTTTTCTTCTATCAGTTTGCATCGCTTATTGCAGCTCAAATGCTCAGATCGCCACAGAAACAGATGAAATCTTTAATCCTGCAAAGATCACCCTGCAGATGCCCTCAGCCAAATTTGCAACCAGTTTAGAACCCACCTTCCATCATGAGAATCAGAAGCAAAGTTTGGGTATCAAAGGAATTGTATCCGGTATCCTTCTAATAGCAGCAGGGACGGTTCTATCGGTGAACGGATATTATTGTGGCGAGAGCCATTACAAAAGGTATAAAAAATCTGCCTTTACCGAAAACACCGATAGAATACGCAGAAAAATAGTCTATTCAAATCTAAAATGCGTTGGTGGCGGAGTTATTGCCGGCACCGGTCTGCTCGTAACCATATTCTCTTTTTAAGATTATGTTGAAAACCTTTTCTTTATTAATATTGATCTGTTGCCTTTTTACAATCGTAATTAACGGATGTATTTGGTCACTGGATAACCCGTCAGATAGCCATTCTAATGAGTATACCGTAAAAAGCGAGGCTTCTATTTCCATTGAAAGTGAAGGCCCCTTTTATCAGAATGAAGAGATTTTAGTATGGGGAGGGGTTAAATCCAAACCAGTTGAAGAATCCGGATTAGTGTGCCAGTATCAGTGGGATTTTGGAAATGATGGAACTGTTGATACTGTTCTCTATAAATCTTCATTATTAAAAGTACCTTTAAAACAAAGTGGTAAGTACTCCATCTCTCTACATCTTTATGATGCACTTGGGTATGTCTCCAGTGCAGCAGTTCATCTGGATGTGTCAACCCCTAAAGATTGGGAGATTGATTTATTCTCCATTTTGGATGTTTTACTCGATTCGAACTGCGCTTTTTATTCCCAGAGTGAACACACAATGAGGCCGGTTGTAATGATGGGAAGGTATCTTACTTATAAGAATAAGACGGAGAGCATGTCCTTAGGAAGTTTTGTGTTCGAATTTCTAAAAAATCTCATCGGTACAATTGACTACAATGCATTGATATTACCCTATAAACACAGTTTTAGCAATGGCGTTTATACCATTGATAATGGCGAACTGACCATGAAAGCAGCTTTTCTTTATGGATCAACAGTGGAGGGGGCTCATAAGGAAAATGATACCATCAGATACAACGTTTTTGATCCACGTTCATATATCAAATCGTTTGATGTCAAACTGAGTGCTCCCTATTACAGTTATGAAAAGGGACCGCTTTGGGATCTTTGCAGCGGCTTTAGTGTGAATACATCCAATCCTCTTAGTCCCAAAATTACTTTGGATATAGATCTTCAATCACTGAAATTTACCGCTTTCCGGGAGATACAGGGTCGTTATACACTGTCAGCTCAGGAGCTGGACCCTGGTGGTATGATCTCATATTCTCACTTCGAAATGATTCCGTTTCGATATCATGGACTGGCACGAATCAATCCATTTTACATTAAAGATGTCATTTCTCTTGTACAGAATGATTCATTGGAGATAGACATGTCCGGATCGATTATTGAAACCGATTCATTTGCCATAAAATTCAAATATGCCGATGGAACAATATTAAACGACAAAAGCTTCAATTTCTTTGTCAGACAGCAGATGCTAGATCAACTGGTAAGATTCGGTAACAGTGGCAATAATTATAAGGTAACAGGATCCTATACTGCTGAATGTCAACTGTCGGTCAATGTTTTTGCACTTGTAAGCAGCTTTTTTAAAGGCAGTTACTCTACAACAGGAAACGATACCGCCTCATTTTATTGCGACAGGGAACTGCAGTCGCATTTTGGAACTTTATATTTTGCGGTTCCCCAGGAAAACTATATGACATTCATTTCTGAGCGGTATTCCTATCAGTTTTCTATCATGCAAGGGACAATTCTTCCCTGAGCGATAAAGCCTTCAGATTACATTAAGCTCTCATCCTGCTTTCTTCAATTCCGCATATACAGGATCTTTTAATCTGGAATGTTTATTGCAGTGTTTTTTATAAATCTGTGCAACACATAAGAGATATCTTTCTTTAACCTAATCATACGATTTCAGTTTAATTCACCCGGTTTTTACATTCCCTCAGGCTTCCATATTTTTAGATGAAGTTCACTTTCAAAAATCATTCAACGAAAGGAGCTTAAATGGCACGAATCGCGATTAATGGTTTGGGCAGGATTGGTCGGGCAGCATTGAAAATTATAATGGATACTCCAGAACTTGAGGCAGTGGCGATAAATGACCTTCTTCCACCGGAAAACCTGGCTTATCTGTTTAAATTCGATACTGTTTACGGGCGCTATCCTAAAAATGTAAGTTCAAGCGGAGATTCCCTTATCATTGGGGATAAAAAGATCAGGATATTTAACAGCAAAGACCCTGCGGAGCTTCCCTGGAAAGATCTCAAAATCGATGCAGCGCTGGAATGTACCGGGCATTTTACTACCAAAGAGGGATTGGAAAAACATTTAAAGGCCGGTGCCAAATATGCTGCTCTTTCTGCGCCATCAAAAAATGATGGGATGAAATTTGTAGTTCCTGGTGTAAACCATATAGAAAAAGGGGATACTCTGTTTTCAGTGGCAAGTTGCACCACAAATTGTATTACTCCAGTGGTAGAAATAATGAAACGACGGATCGGAGTAGAAAAGGCGATCATGTCCACAGTTCATGCCTATACCTCATCACAAAGTCTGGTAGATTCTCCCAACAAGAAATGGCGCAGAGGAAGAGCGGCAGCTTCCAATCTGGTTCCATCGACTACCGGTGCAGCAATTGCCACTACCAAAGTGATAACTGAAATTGAAGGAAATTTCGATGGTATTGCGATAAGAGCACCAGTTACGGTTGGATCGGTTGCCGATATTACCTTTCTTACCAGCAGACCTACTTCTATCGATGAGGTTAATCAGATATTTAAAGAGGAAAGCATGACCGAACGGTATCTGGGTATACTTGGTTTTTCGGATGAGGAGATTGTTTCTTCTGATATAATTCAGGATTCCCGTGCTTCTATTGTGGATACGACAATGACTAAAGTGGTAGGTGGAAATCTGGTTAAGATAATGAGTTGGTACGACAATGAGTGGGGATATGCATCACAGATGGTAAAAGAATTGGTGTATCTGTCTAAATTTGCGGTATAGAGAGCAGCATACAGATTGGTAACTATCAACAAACCATTTTCCATGGGGTTCAAAATTTCGAGCCCCATTTCCTTAAGCCCGGGCATTTGATCTCTAAGATTCCTAACATTTCCCCTTCTCACTCTTCTTTAAAAGAATCCCCACCCTATCAATTAATTCTTGAAAATCAGTCTTTGACACTATCCCGTGTGCTCCAGCTTCGATTGCCTTATCTTGATAAAACTCCACTTCATGTGCAGTCACTACCAATACACAAATAGTTTTGCATCTCTTTACTATTCTACGAATCAACTCTATTCCATCCATCCCAGGAAGAGAGATATCGACCAGGATAAGCTCCGGTTTAAATTTAGGTATCTCTTCCAGGGCCTCTTCAGCGGTTTCACTTTCACCAATAGAAGTGATGGCACTAAAGTTTTTTTTTAGCAAGCGTTTGATGATTATCCTCATCGATTCGTAATCTTCAACAATAAAAACCTTCATTGAGCCTTTTCCCACAACGAAAACTTTTTACCGCTACTTCTTATAATGTGGCTCTGGTATCGATATGCTGAGTGCAGCATTATCTTACACAGCAACTCATATACCATCTGAATCATTTCAGTTGGTGAGCAGTAGATAATTCTCAACTTTAATCATGTGGTGAACTCTTGAATAGATCTATGACACTTCAAAACCATGAACTATGGTTCATATTTTGTCCATTATATAATAGGCAAGGGGGTGGTTAGGACTGCAATGATTTGAGGCCAAACAGTATTAAAAGTGTATATTCTTTTGCTATCAGAAAGACCCGGTCGATTAATTACTCAATTAATTCCAGAACCATATTAATTCCTGTTTCATTGCAGGATTCCATCAGCACTACATTATCCATAGATGCAGAATAAATGAGTGTTTGCACGCCTCTGGTAATTTTTTGATAAGCCTGGATTCTGTATTTTCCGGGAGGAACGTTTGGTAACCGGTAATTATTTGTATACGCACTATCAAATATTGCCATTCCTTTTATATAAACTACACAGGGTTCGTTAGTCGTAGTATCAATGACTATTTCTCCAGAAATCGATCCAAGGCCAAGAAATTCAGCATATTCAGATCGCTCTAGATTGTTTAATTTATCGATGTCGATATTAGTAATTACAGCTCCCTTTTTTAGATCTTCGCTTCTGGCCACAAGGTTATAACTGCCATTTTGTAGAGAATTAAACATGAAATCACCATTCTGATCAGCGTATGCGGTATCAATATAACAGTTCAGGGTTAGATCATGGGAAACAAAGGATGTGTCACAGATGATGATCTGTGAACCTGGAGTGGCTTTTCCCCTGACATTGTCAGCACTCACTGTTACTCTTACACCATTGGTGGTTTCAAATCCCCCGGCAGTATTTACACCACAAAAGCAGAAGAATAATGCTGGAAAGAGAAGCAAGAAAAGGATATATATAGTACAGCAGGCTCTATTGATCATTATTTCCCGCCTCTCTCAGGCAATTACTGACTGGAAATAACTGCATGTT
>JAAYPC010000256.1 GCA_012519985.1 Fibrobacter sp. | reverse complement strand
TTTTGGTAAGGTTATTAATATCAATAACTTGTTGAGATGGTACAGTCGGCGGTAATTCAGACGCCTCGTTCTGGCCGGATAGCAGTACCACATATACTACAGAGTAAAGTGTTATTACTTTTTGAATGAAATGCATATTAAATTTTCGATCTAGTTAGAAAGTAAGCGGATTACCTTGTGGGATTCTTCAAGAGAGGAGGAAGTATTACTTTTTCAGTCTTCACGATATGAATATAATTTTTTCTCTCTTTTTATCAAGTGTTAATTATACTTTCAAGCATTTTTTACATGCGTTTTATTCCCAAAATATCTATTCCATCAAGGAGCAGCTTCAAAGCATCAAGGCTGATCGGCATGCT
Source organism: Fibrobacter sp. (assembly GCA_012519985.1). Taxonomy (GTDB): domain Bacteria; phylum Fibrobacterota; class Chitinivibrionia; order Chitinivibrionales; family Chitinispirillaceae; genus JAAYPC01. Next base: position 12,295 of record JAAYPC010000256.1, on the reverse strand, counting down.
CCTGGGATCGTCTGCTGTCGATACGGGCATCGGGTATGTCCCGTTTTCCAATCTCTTAAACTACTGGCAGTAACCTGTACGGTCCCGGAACAGTATCTTGATTATGTTACGGCGCTTGCTTACGAACACAAAGAGGTGTCCCGATAAGGGGTTCTGACAGATAATACTCTGTACCAGCGCCGCAAGCTTATCGAATGAACATCGCACATCAGTGGGTTCAAAACACACATACACAGAAACCGCAGATGGTAAGTTCAGCAGCATCTCGAGTCTGCTCCCTGCTCCGCGTTTGCGTGCTTTGCAGCTTTGAGGACAGCCGGAAGGGTCTGCTCATCGCAGGTGCTCCTGACCATAATCGAAAACGATATACTTTTTTTCTCAAGTGGGGCAGCAGTATTTAACTGCATTGGAATTACCTGTGCAATTTGCACCTTCCTTTTTGCCCTTTCAGGTGAACCGGCAAAGAGCCGGTTTTTTCTACTCAATACAAACCGGGTGGATGCTGTTGTCCACAAGATCGTTTACACCGTAATCTTTGTTCATTCAATCAGTTACCATTTAATCACCTGATAATTATCCATAGGACCTGATATGAAAGTAAACTGTTCTATTTTTTCATTTCCGAAATCGATTCTTAAAATCAATGGTTTATAATACTACAAACCTTTTATTGGGCTTTCCAAACTCTGGCATACTTTTTGTTTCTTATACTCTAAAGCCTTCCCTTTTCACCAGAACTATTAAGGAGAGAAATCCTTATGGTTACTGCAGAAAAATCGATCATTGCACAAACCAGCTTATCTGGAATCGACTCCTTTTTCCATTCCCACAGAAGACACTTCACCAGAATCTACGAAACAGTGATCGTAGGCGGAGGACCGGCAGGAGCATATTTGGGATATCTGCTGTCATCACAGGGCAAACGGCCCATTATCATAGATCAACCTTTCATCACCAAAAAAAACTCCTTTATTTTAACTATAAATCAGCAATTGACGCAGAAATATCCCTTTTTACATAATATAGCCCTTAAAAGCCATATCGAACACAAGCTTCATCTTATCTCCCCCTCCGGTTACAATGCAATTTTCGATGAACAATACAAAACCAGTTTTATATTGGTTTCCAAGCCTCAGTTAACAAAAGTACTTCTGGACATGGCTATCAAATGCGGCGCTGTTTACATTCCTCAAAAAGTGGTCTCAATCCATCGAGAGCAAAGATTATGGAAAGTCTGCACAGCAGAAAGAGAATACTCTGCACATATCCTGGTGGGTGCCGATGGAGTAAATAGTATTGTGCGTAAAACCGTGTTTAAACCCTTTCAGAAAGATGAGCTGGCAATAAGTCTGGGTTATTACGCCAGCGGATTCCTGGAGAAAGCAACCCTGATGAAATTTTTCAATCATCGAAACGGCTTTCTGTGGATCATTGGGGATGGTAGAAGACAAATAATAGGAATCACCGATACTCTATGTAATTCCAATGGATTAAAAAAAGACCTCGATGAGTTTCTAAGCACCCAATGCAAAGAGCTAAAACCCTATAAAAAATGGAGTGCCCTGAATCCTCAGGCCAGTTCACCCGATTTTTTCAAACAACCCTGTACAGGTAACAACTGGATTCTTATCGGTAATGCAGCAGGACACAATAGCCCTCTAACCGGTAAAGGAATCCTTCATGCGCTCTGGTCTGCAGAACTGGCTTCCCAGGCACTCCTTGCATCAGAATTGCGTGTTTACGATTCATTATGGAGAGAGGAGTATGGTAAGGATTTTATTCGCATCAGTAACCAGGTAAAAAGATTTGGCAGGCCGTCTTTACTCGATAATATCATCCGTTACGCCCATTGCAGTAAATCCCTTTCAAACATTATCTTCGATCTGGTCACCGGTGATAATAAAGGAATCTCCACTGGTAAGAGGCTTCTTATGGAAACACCCAGAATACTGTTTGAATATTTCGAAAGAGAAGTTCAGGAGTTCAAAGATCAAATGAAAAGAAATTATCGAAAGTAACTATTCAGGTATTGAACAAATAACAGGGAAGAAATCAGAAACAATCGGATAGAATCAGAAATAATATTTAATCAGCCCCAAGAAGCTGTTTGACATTTCGAAAGAGGGCCGCTATTAATCGATTATTACTTTAGCGAGTTCACGTATTTTCCTTTACTTAACTTTTTAAGCGATCAAAAATGAAGGGATTTATTCGTGTGTATTCATGTCATATTCATATTCTTATTCGTGTAATTCGTGTTACTCTGAATTTTTTGTTGTATAAGGAACGCGAATGTGTTTGACCCTTACTATTTTTTTCCTTATTCGTGTATAGTCCAGGTGCCAGTGCTCAGGACCACCATGGTTGAACGCTCACAGCGAATTGCTTTTTTTATTAATTTTCTGAAATTCTGAGGGATGATAGCTGAGGCTGAAAAAGATTACGGTGCTTCGGATAAGCGATTGCTATTCCGAAGACCGTAATGAAAGGCAATTGAACTTCTATTTTTTAATATCCTTAATGACTTTGCCTGAAAGATTAAATATGTAAGGATTGCCATTTTGAACTATATGAATTCCTGATTTTGCCAATTTATGCATGTAAGGCTCAGCAATTTTAACGCTTTTTGTTTTGGATACAACTTGCATGGCAGGTGTAGTCTCCAGGAAAATCCGCTGGGCAAAGTTATATAAACTGCGGTTCCAGACTTCGGCTGTATGCCCCAGCCCCTGTTCCAGTTGATAAATGTGCGGAATGTTATTCTGATCAAAGAAATTGTGATACATGTTGGTGTTGTTGATAAGGTTGTCTGCAGTACCACAAGAAATAAATATGAGCTTTACATCCCGCTTGACAGCTTCAACATCCTTGATTGTCTGGCTGGGTTGTTGTGTGTTTGGCGCTGCAGAAAAAGACCCTATATACGCAAATTTGTCGATATGTGGAAAACCAAAATTGTAGGTCTGGCCTCCACCCATGGAAAGACCGGCTATGGCTCTCATGGTACGATCTGAATTAACAGGATAAGTTTCATCAATATAAGGAATCAGGTCGTTAATCAGCACATCTTCAAATTTGGCAAAGCGCGAGAAATCATCACCACCGAATGCTCCACCACTGGGCATAACAATAAGCATCGGTTTAGCTTTGTTTTCTGAATAAAGAAAATCCAATACGTTATCCGCATTACCTTCAGCTTGTCCGTTGGCCGAAGATGTCCATGCAGACTCGTTTCCTCCGATACCATGAAGAAGGTAGAGGACAGGGTATTTTTCACCGGATGTAGCAGAATATTCCGGTGGAAAATAGATCTTCATAGGTTTCTGACCATAATTCCTGGTTGGATAATTCAGCACTCCGCTGAGCGTTCCGTGAGGAATATTGTTCTTTTTAGAAGAAAAACCCTGAGGCGGAACAGGTAACCCAGCAGGATCACTTGAGTAGACAAGCACTGGCAGAATCAAACAAATTAAAGCTAAAATTTTATAAGGCATAAGCCTCCCCCTTTAAAAAAAATGAATGAGTATTTCCGGTATATGAATGATGTACCACATCAACTGCATTGCCTAGCTATCATTTCAATTTAGTATATGACTGCAATGGCTGGTTTATTTAATATAAGATATTTTATAAAATAAGACTAAAAAAAGCTGATGCCTGAATTTTTCATGACTTGCGATTTGCACCAAAAGCGAATTCCTGTACAGAATCAGCAATCACTTTACATTCATTGCTATGATTTAAAACAACACTTGGTTTAACAGCATGATTGTGCATATAGAGCTGAAGTAACTATCGATAATACAAGCCCTTATTGAAGTTGTTTTGGCATGGATACAGGAGAGTCCACCTGAGGAATAATGAGCAGATTATCCAGATAGCAAATCCCCGCTCTAATTTCTTCTCTGTATGTGAGGGTAATTACATGATGTATTTAATAACTGCCCATTTTACAGCTTTCAGGTCATTTCTCTTTTTTTTCTTATTTTCATTAAATCGGGCATCTTTTTTCAAGTTAATCCAGTGGCGGCTTTTTCTTTTCTGCAGCTTTTTGTAAAGAATTTATTACGCGATTGAGAGCCTACATCCTTAAATATAACTGCTCATACGTTTTAGTCATTTTAAGTGCACTGAAACGCTCCCTTACGACTCGTTTTCCTTCAATTACCAATGAATTGCGTACCTGTTCATGTTCCAGGAGATATAGTATCGCACTTGAGAGGGCTTTACTATCTGCAGGTCTTACAAGAAAACCGTTTTTTCCGTTTTCAATCATTTCTGGTATACCACCCACATTAGTAGTAACAATGGGACATCCGCTCGCCATAGCCTCTAACAGACAAATAGGCATTCCTTCAGACAGTGAAGGTAAAACGAAGATATCAAATATTTTTAGAAGAGGTTGAATTTTAACTATTTCTCCAAGAAAATGAACATGCCTCTGAAGTCCCAAAGCTTCGGTCTGTTGTTCGAGTTCTTTTTTTTGGGGGCCATCTCCAATGATTATCAATGAAACATCTTCATGGATTTTGCGGATATCACACATTGCTTCGAGCAGATAGTTTATTCCTTTTACGTAACTTAATCTCGAGCTGATCCCAAGGACAGGTGAAGTATCATCAAGTCCGAGCTCCCTGCGCCTTTTTACTCTATCAACATTAATATCATACTCTGCAGCATTAATTCCATTATGGATAGTAAGTACTTTACCAGGCGTAATTTTTTCATAATGCATTAAGTTGTGAACAACTGAATCTGAAACTCCAATTATTTTATGCGCAAATACCGACAGTATCCTCTCTGCTATCATGTAACGTTTTTTATCTGGAAAAGTTCTCGAGTGATCAGTGTGTACGATCGTTTTAACCCCTGCCAGAAGAGCAGCCAGAGTGCCATCAATAAATGGTTGAGTGTTGTGTGTATGGATGATATCTATTTTCATTTCACGAAGAAAGCGGGCCAGTTTAACGAACGCGAAATAATCAGTTTTTTTTGCCTGCGGAACAAGAATTACCTGAACATCAAGTTCTGCCAATTTATCTGCAAACAATCCTAATTCCTTCAATGCTACTACGGATACTTCAAACAAGGAGCGATCAATATGACGACATAAATTGTATAGAACTTGCTGCAAGCCACCCATTGCCAGACTATGCGTAATCTGCATTACCTTTTTACGCATTACTCATCTCGTCCTGTATTATGGATTCAGCAGCATTTTCTAAAGTAATACATTCATATCCATTGATCTGAGTGTACATAAGAAAATGCTCAATGTTCCTTAAAAACTTTTTCAGATCATTACTATTGCGCACATAAGGCGATTTTCCCGGCAGTAATGAAGTTGAGTGAAAATCAAGCACCAGAAAACTGTGTTTTAATTTAACGAACCTGTTGGCAAGCCGAATCATTGTTGGACCGTCAGATTTTTCTGGTGAGAGCCATGCAAGGTTGTGAATTGATAATTTTTCCAGCAATCCTATAATTTTAATCCTAGAAAAAGGAGTAACAGACAGGGTTCTACGTATGACTTTGTGCAGGGAATTTATTTTTTGTAAAAATCCTATGGATAAAGGAAATTCCAGTAGAGGTCCATTTTCAATTGCCTTAAAAGGACTTTCTTTATGAAACCTGTAGTGGTAAGTTGAAATGTGCCTGAAATCGGGACCGGAAAATTTTCTCCAATCCCAAAAAGGAGTCATCGATGAATCTGCAACATACCCTAATTCCATCAGACAGCAGGCTACATCGGAATTAAACCCATATCGTCCGGAACGGAATACCGTGGGCTTCTTCCCAAATGCATCAGTTATGGCACGGTGAAGATTAGCTATTTTTCTATAGATCTCCTGATATGGTAAATTACTCAGCATAGAAGTAAATTCGGTTGCAGGTACGTTTTGAGGTGGAGTGTTCCAGGAATGGCAGTGTGTGCCAATTGCACAATGGTTCTTATCAAGAATAGATTTCAATACCTCTACTGCTTTATGATTGGTAGCAACAGGCCAATCTACAAAATATGTCGGTCTGGCGTTGTAGCGATCAAAAAGATCCTGTACAAGAGGTAGTCGAGAAATATTTTCCACATTGTATTTTTGTTTTGTATATTCTCCCCACTCATCTTCTTCTGTATCTATGGTGATAAGAACTTTCGTTTTTGGTGATACTGCCATTTTCTTCCCCATGCAATTCTCATTCCCTTCAAAATGAAAAGGTCCTTTAAATAAGGCTATTATCAATTTTCAGACCATTTATGATTGAATGGCCAGGGAAACGAAAGCTGATATCTCCTTTCATACCAAATATTCTGCTGTTATTTTGTAACAATTCAGGGTTAAGAGAATAAAGATTCAGAGGTTAAGAATTTCGGAGAGTATTTCAGAGGTTAGGAGCATCAGGAGAACAACCCTAAAAAGGTTGCCCACTCTGACCCCCTCACTCACACGAGTTCATCTTTAAGTGTCGAAAATGCAGCAATCATTTTTTCCAGCGGCTCGATCGTATCTTCTTTTCTGTTAATTCGCTCCTTGATCGCCTTTTCCTTTTTTTCCACTACATTGTCCAGATCATGGGAGAGGAAAAAATACTCTTCTGACAGAAGTGATTTTAACTTTTCAAATACTTTATCTACAATCTCTTTAAGATATGTCTCCAGAGAATCAAAATCACCAGCGATTGACACTTTTATTATCTCATCCCACTTCTGCCGGATACGTCTGGCTTTTGACTGGCTGCTTCTAAGATGATCGCTCCAGCCGAATCTGGTATCCAGCTTTTGTGCTATATTTTGGGCATTCCAGGAATCTTCAGTACCGATTTCAAGGCTTTCCAGTTTTTCCAGGAGAAAAGACTTGCGATTTGCACCAGAGATAACCCCCTGAACAGAATCGGCTATAGCGCTGTATTCTTTGCTGTGAAGTAAAGCGGCCTTGCGTACCGGTTTATTTATACGTGCTATCATGGATAAATATAGATTAGCAAAGGTGTCGGAGATAAAGGATCCTGTTGCGGTTGCCAGGCCTTGAATCCATGAGAGTCCACCTGAAGAACCAATAAGCAGATTATCCAGATGAGCAAACACCTGCTGTTCCATCTGTTCTTTATAGGACGAAATCTTTTCGTTAACGTATTTAATGACTGCATCTTTTTCGATCTGAATCAGCTTTAGATCTTTCTCCATGCTTTTCTTGATTTCATCAAACCGGGTGGAGAGTTCATCTTTTTCCTTTTGAAGCAGCTCCAGGGGGGCCTTTTTCTCTTCTGCATCTTTTTGTAATGAGGTGATTATCCCTTCAAAGGCATCCTTGAGTTTGTCATTGAGTGCCTGGGAGAGTGTGAAATATTTCTCTCTTACCATGAACTCTAAAATTTCCGTTTTTATCTGCTCCAGATTACCTGCACTCCAGTTTGTGTTGTCAGAGGTATTCTGAGTTGCCTTTTCTGCTTCAGCAGCACACACATGGAAAAGTTTTACATCTGAAGAATACCCCAGATTACTTATGAGCATCTGGCGAATGAAACGGTCCACTTTATCGATGTCCTTATCCGGCAAAAGATCGATTTTGTTGAGAATGAAAAAAATACGGGGAACATACTGCTGAACCTGTTTGAGAAATTCAACTTCGGTTTGAGTCATTGGCGGATCGGCACTCAGCAAAAACAGTGCAGCATCACAATCGACCAGAGTGTCAAGTGCAGTACGGGTATTGTGTACAAAGGTAGAGCCAAATCCAGGCGTGTCAATCAGCATGGTTCCATTTTGCAGAATAGCACTTGGACATCCGATATGGACATCTTTAACACAGAACTGATTTCTGGGGTTGTTCTCTTCTGCCACATATTTGGAAAGAGTAGCCGTAATGTTCTCAATTGATTGTTTAACAACCAGATCCGGCATGCTTTTCAGGAATCTTACCTTACAGCTCAGGCTTTCATCATAGGAGATGAAAGTAGGAACGGATGTAACCGGAAGGACCGAGGTGGGCAGTATCTTATGTTTTATCAATGCATTGATAAAAGTGCTTTTTCCCCGGTTGAACTGGCCCAGCACCGCCAGATGAAGCTGTCCAGTAGACAACCGGTTCCGCAGTTCCTTTATCTGATCCTTATAATGATTGCAGTAATGAGGAAGCTGCTCACATTGAACCAATGCACTATCAACCAGCTCATCTATAGAGAGCGGCTCTTTGACTGTTGATTCAGCAGTTGAAACATCCGGAGACTCCTTTTTGACCTCTGTTATTCCGGATGACTTGTTTGTACTCATGATATTCTTCTACAATTAAAAACAGCACAGAGAATTTATTCCAAAACAATTAACTGTCAAATCCAAAAGTATCATATTTAAATTCACTAGAAACCGATCTTGAAATTAACCGGTCCACCTCCCCGGTTTATCCATTGCTGCATCTTTCTTTTTACCCACAGTTTAATCCTGTTTCGGCTTACTGGGATCAAAAACAAGAAGCCGGAAATATCGGTTAAAAAACCTGGAGCTATCAGTAACAACCCTGCAATAAAAATCAGAAATCCATCCAAAAGCTCTTCTGCCGGTATTCTGCCTTCTGCAAGACTCTTCTGAATTCGTTTTATGGTGTTAATGCCCTGAATCTTTGCAAGACTGGCGCCGATAATAGCAGTAGCAATAACCACCAACACAGTGCTAAAAGCTCCGATATGCGTCCCGATTTCAATCAGAATGACTAATTCGATCAATGGCAATACTGTAAAGAGCAGTACCAATCGCGCAAGCATGCTTCTTTTTATCCTCCTGTTGGCTGATCGAATAATGTGAAAAGTTCAATTCTGATGCAACTGGAAATTCATTTTTATTTTAACCATATCAGCTAAAATATAATTACTGTTAAAGTTCTTTGCTTCACCACTCCTGACTTACTTAATGTTTCATCTCCTTTTTTTCTTCTGTGAAAACTGCATTTGCTGTCCGATGATTTAATCTTACAGCATTCAGGTAAGTACGCAGATCTTTAATGTACTTCTGTTGCGGTACAGTGATTGAGATCATCACCTCGATATTGACCTGAATTCCTTTAAGATTGATTTTTTTCTTTTCCAGACTCTTTCTTATCCGGTCCCTTACTTTCTCTGCCCCTTCATAACCGGTCAAGGTCATGATAGAAAAGAGGCTGTGAACCTCAGGTACACCTATTGTCCCAAGTAAATCGGTCTCCCGCAGGTGTTTTTTAACAATCTGGAACAGTTGCGGTATCAGTATTTTTTTATCCTCTTCGTTTATTTTTTCCAAAACTTTTCCAGTCTTAATATTCTCCACAGTATATACCATGGTAGAAAACAAAGTACCATATCGTTTATGCTGGTTGATCTCTCTATTGAGAAGAAACAGCATATTATTGGCGGAGAGTGCATTGGACGGCAACTTTATTACCTGTTTTTGATCATCAGTTTTACTGGTTAAAATAGACAGAATATTACGGATATTATCAGAATTAAATCCTCTGGACATCAAAGAATCCGAAAGTGCATCCTGAATCCTGGATAGCTGTGACTGCTGTTCAAAGAATCCAGAAATTCGGGAAAAGAGTTCAACTGTATTTTCGACCGTACTGCCGGTGCAAACCGACAGTATCCAATCTTTAGCTGCGGAATCAAAAACAGACTCGAAATTTTCGGTAAGTCTTCTTTTTACCTGTTCAAGAATTTCCGAATGAACGCCGCATTTGTCTAGTTTACTAACTATCTGTTCCTCCACCTGGGTCAGAATTCTGCGTAATGTTTCTGCACCTTGTCCATCAATCTTTTCAGACTGCAAAGCCAGGGCTTTGCAGGTTTTTTCGATGTATCCAGTCAGGAAATTGGATAATTGTATATCATCGGTCTGATTTCCCTGCCGAATTTCAGAAGCCAGCAGGATCAGCTTCGCAGCATCGTCCGGTTCTTTTCTAAAAGCATCAATAATCTCATTAACAGAGATTCCGATTTTTTCTGCAGCACTGCCCAGTGAGTCTGCCAATGATTCGCTGTCGATCCTCACATTGAGCATTTTTATCAATTGAAGGTAATCATCAAGAGTCATTCCTTCTTCTATCAGCAAAGTCTTAATTCCCGGCAGTAACCGCCGCAGTTCGTTCAGATCAGGAAGCAGTCTGCAAATAATCTGAGCAAGTCGTTTGACTGATATAGCTCCGCGTCCATACTCCTGCTTTATCAGCTTCAATACAGTCTGGCTGGTAAGTTCATTCAGTTGCAAAGAAACACTGTCTGCAGAGCCATGGTAATTACCATTTATTTTGCTGGTCTCTACTGCTTCTGCAATAGCAATCCTGATTTCATTCAGGGTATCCAGCATGGTATTCAGAGTAACTGGTTCTGCAGTCTGCACTTCACTTTTAAGATCACTGATAAGCTTCAGCGCGCTCTCGGTTGATCTCTGATCATCCACAGTTGCAAACAGTATATCCTTTAACTTCTGTTTTTTATTGGGAAATTCATCATTTCCTTTCACAGAAGAACTGGATCGTTGCAGGTCAGATGATTCAGTGTTCCCGGAAGAGAGGACTTTCCCGAACCGAACATAGTTTATTCTGATGCTGTTGATCTTTTTATTCTGCAGCGATTTTTCTATCTCACTGGCAGACGCGCTGCTTCCACTATCAACAGAAACACTGATAAAGAACTGAAATTCTTCGGCACTCATGCCTTTATAGAAAGTGACAGAAAAGATTCCGATCCGGATAAACTGCTGAATCAGTCTGCGGGGATTGATAGCATCAGCTACAGGCCATTCTTCCACAAAAAGGCTGTCGCGGTTAACAATAAAAGAAACAGTCCCATACTGATTGAGCATGCCAGAGAGTTCTTTGTGCAATGAAAGGGTATTTTTCAGGGTGGTGGGATGACTGGCATTGTAAAGCAGCGCACTGTTCATGGTGACATTGAACAGGCGGGCAAGCAGATCTGCCTGGTTTTGTGTTATTTTTTTCGGCACCGTTTTCATACGCTGACTTTTCCGCTCAGACCGGATACATAGGCCAGAAGGTCCTCTTTGAAACTTGTACAATCCTGATATCTCATCGAAGGCTGTGATGCAATAGCTTTACAGATTATTTTTTCCAGTTCGCTGTCTATTGCCTGACAATGCTGTGATGGTTTACAGAGAAAGATTGAATCAGGATCAAATATTTTTTCTCTGATCATCTGTTCACTGTTGAGAACTTTGACCGGAACAGTTCCGCAAACCGTCTCATAGAGCACCATGCCTGCAGAGTAAATATCCGCACGCGCATCGGTTTGCTGTCCTGAAGCCTGCTCAGGAGCCATGTACAATGGAGTACCTGATACTACCTTGGAAACCCCCTGCTCACTGAAAATGGTCCTTGCAATACCAAAATCAACCAGATAAGGCCTGCCTGTCTGCTCTTCTATAATTATATTTGCCGGCTTGACATCCTGGTGTATCACCTGTTGATTGTGTGCATACCCCAGGGCATCAAGCACAGCAATAATTATCGCGATAGCATCCTTTTTTAGCATAATTCGCCGCGAAGGGACCGGATGGCGATGCAGTCGCTGGATTATGGTCCGCAGATCTTTACCTGCTATTAGCTGCATTACTATGAAGAGAAACTCTTCAGTCTCTCCCATATCAAAAACCGGAACTATATTGGGATGATTAAGAACTGCTACCGTCTCGCCCTCTGCACGAAATTTTTCCACCCATGAAGAAGAGAGCCGCTCTCTGGGAAAAAGCTTTATTGCAACTTTTCTTTTCAATGATTTTTGGTATGCAGTATATACCAGCCCTGTTGCCCCTTCTCCCAGGGGCTCAACCAGTGTAATTCCTGAAATTTCCCTGCCGATGTAGATCTCCGGATTACAGGAAGTATCTGAAGTAATTGTATCGTTCATAAAAATTGTCTGACCTCTTTACTAACACTTAAACGGACCCGCAAGTCCCTATGGCCATTATACTTTAATGGAATGGTTCCGTATAGAGATTTTATGCTGGAGGGGGAGATTGAAAATCGATGGTCTCTGGCTAAAGATTCTGTATTGGAATTTTTGAAATTGAATGGCAGAGGGTGATACCGGGAATGAAGCAGGCCTAAAACCTAAGATAAAAGGATCCTCTTTTTAAATGTGGAATATGGAGCAATGGGGTAAAAAGTTTGCTCTGTCCCCGGTATTGATAGGGACGGAGCAAATCTTTCCACCTATGATCTTTTCGGGAAAAATGAACTTTCACCTATGGAAATTGTTTTTACGGAAAAACATGCTTCCAAGAGACTAATTTCGAAAAGATTATTGCGAAATATCC
>JAAYPC010000255.1 GCA_012519985.1 Fibrobacter sp. | reverse complement strand
TCCTCCTACAGTAGAGATTACATCACCTGCAGACGGTGCAGAGTTTAACGCTGGTGATGCAATTGAGATCACTGCTGATGCAAGTGATGCTGACGGTTCAATAAGCAGTGTTGTCTTCTACAATGGAACTGAAGTTCTTGGTACTGTCACTGCTGCTCCTTACACCTATACCATTGACAACGCCACAGAGGGTACTTACAGCCTCACATGTGTAGCGTTCGATAATTCAGGTGACAGCGCAGTTTCAGAGGTGGTTAATGTTACTGTTAAAGGCGAGCCAAGCCTGTTGGATAAATACGGTGTTCCCACAGCAGACCCGTTACCATCTACTACTGGTGGTAAAAATGAATTCAAAAAAATTGTCTCTGAAGGAACCGGTGCTCCATCTATATCCGCCATACGTGTTGATTTACAATGGGATCTGTCACAAAAAACTATATGGTATTTCGGTATAGATACAGAAGACGGAAAACCTAATTGGCATGTCAATCTTACAAACATTACACATACCTTTGGGGATGCTAACCCGGGATGCACCATAAGCGGCAGCGAAATTGCCGGTTTTGATGGTGAATATTATGTAACAATGGATGGAGATAACATGGTGTGGGTGGAAAAGAGTGGAAAATATGCACTCATTTTTCAGCGTTAAATAACATTTTTATACTGCATACAGATTCATTATCTGTATGCAGTATTCTTTCTCATCCCCAGAAGTCTTTCCAATCCTATCCAGCCTTGAAGGGGCGTACTAGTTTGGCACAGGGCAACACCCTGTGTACTGATACGGAATGTCAAATCGGATTATGTATGTTGATTCGGATATGAATCGGTTGTTAGATTCGGTTGTTTAATCCTGCACAACGTGACCTATGATTTCCCGCATCACCAACGCAGGTCCCCTCATTCCCCTGGCAGGAAAAACAAATCTCAATTGTTTGCCTCTACTTTAATCCGCTATGATAATAGATGTATTTATAACCATTATAAAAGTTGGCATCCAGAAAACATTGCAGGTATTCACTGTCTTGTACCGGTTTCGAATTGATAAATTGAACTGCCAGAGGAAATATTGGCCTGCATGGTCTTAAGGCCAGCTCTTTAAACTGTTCCAGATACCGGAATCTGTGAGGGCTGTCTGCCGGAAAGAAACACTCCAGTTCAAAACCATTCTTCCTGGAGATCATCACCAGCTCTGTTCCGTGATAAAAAAGATGTGTACTGATAAGACGCCTGGGAAATTTCCTGGAAAGCGCCGGAATTGGCACAGAACAAAGGGATGCCGGATCAATCGCATTTACCCTGTAGACAGAGTCCTCCGGTAAACCTCTTTTTAAAATCTGCAGTGCCGATGCGCTGATAAACTGTATCCCCGGAATCTCTTCAAAGAAATGCCCTGCTATAATTTCTCCTGATAATTCCATTATACACAGAGTTTTGAACAGTTTCGGCCACTGGAAATGAGGCGCTTCGATACTGAGAAGTTCCCTGAACAATACTCCATAACGGTTTAACAGTTGCCTTACCCGTTGTTTGCTGATCTCATGCTCTGTTAACAGATTGTCAGGACCTTTTTCATATACAACTTTTCGCCACAGGCCCGGTATTGTATTATTTACCTTCCATCTGTTAAAGCTGTCGCCCAACTTATAGTTAGAAAAGGAGAAAAACGGGTTCCCAGGGTTAGGCAGCGAACTGCTTTTTTCCATCTTCCCTTCACCGAAATTATCTTCGGCTCCCTTGCGGATCGCATCAAAGCTGTCGCAGTTTATATGACCGCTCCATACATCTTTCCAGAATTTGTAAGCAAAGGAAGTACTGTCGAGTCCGCTTTTCATCAATAAATCGATGTATGTGCCTGAGGGGAGAGATTCATTTTCAGGCAGGATAGCAGATTCATTTACTGACGGTCTTGTCATAATATTCAATTCGTCACTCAGGCAGAAAGTGACTTTCTTTTTACCCGCGCCAATCCACTGTAAATCATACCGGGACAGAAGCGAATCGATCATGGCCGGCCGGTAGTTTTCTATTCGTGATGGCAATATCTCCTGTTCCCAGGCAATTGGATTTGCAGCATAACCGAAAAGTTGTTCAAGGATCTTTTTCAGCCCGTCTTCATCGCTGGATCTGTTTAACAGATACTGCTGTTGTGCAAGGAACAGTTGAAGAAACCGCAGAGGCAGGGGTTTGAATGATGACTTTGCCTGATTTCGCATTATCCGGAATAATCGCTCCAGATTCTGTGAATCGCAGATAAACTCTACCGTTTCTCCTTCAACTTTAACCTTTTCAGCCACGATTTCTCTGGAAACAAGATCAGAAATGATTCTGCTGCAAAGCGAACTGCTGAAACCAAAAACCCGACTGAGAAAGAGTGGTTCTACCGGTCCATAAAATTCCAGCCATTGCGATACTATATCCTGTTTAGTGGTGCCATCAGACTGTTTCTCTTTCTTAATCTGAGAGCGGGTCAAAAGATTTTCCACAGCCCTCTCTGTTTTGTCTCCGTAAACACTTTCAGGATGCAGTTGATCGATTGATATTTCCAGAATGCGGCAAAGTCTCGGCAGCGATTCGGCAGCAGTAATCACATGATAATGAGCACCAGGGAATTGGATACGACATAACCTGTTAAGGTGATCGGAAAGATTTCCCGGTTCACCGGAATCTCGTTTAAATGCGCACAAAAGCTCATCCCATTCGACACTGATAATACAAACCCGTTCTTTAACCCATTCCATAAGTTCCAGTGCAGTGGATGGAGCATAACCGGGGGCGGTTCTCTGAAGACGCGGTAAAAAGGTATCCAGAGCATTTTTCTTTACAGGAGGCCTGGTGGTTTCTGAATGAACCACACTTTTAATTATGTCAGGATTTACCGATGAAGCACCGGCCTGGTATGGGGTATCATCCTGATAAAGTTTTGTGTTGGTAACCTGCCATTTCATTGAGCTGCTGAAGGGCGATACTTTGGCGGTTTTTACTGCAGCTATATCGATACTTCCAGTGCGAAGCTCATCTATTAACATCCTCAGGGCATTCAAATCGAAATCATCAGTCAGACAACTTCGCCACGTTTCAACCAGAAGCGGAAAATCATCATACTTTCTTATTGCATCGAAAAGCCGCTTGGAACGTTCCCTGGTAAGCCAAAGCGGCATTCTTTTCATTCTGTTGAACCTGGGCAATAGAAGCGCTATTCCGGCATTTTCTCTGAACCGTGCACCGAAATAGTTGCTCCTTTCCAGATTCTCTCTCAGAAGCTTTTCCAGTTCTTCAGGGTAAAGCAATGTCCTGATATCCTCAGGATCGACAACTGCTCCCATATATATGATATCATTGGATGAGCTTGTCTCGATATGCCTTCCATAGCGATTCTCATAAGCCGTCTGGAACGCCAGCATGAAAGGATAATTGACCGGGTTTCCCCAGAAAGTATGTAAAAGGGTGTATGGCTCGGAATCGTTTTCACTGTCATGCACATGTTCAACAATCAACTGATGCCGGTGGGGGAGGACCGGACCGGTAAAAACCTTCTGCAGTTGAAGAAAAGCGGAAAGATATTCTGCTGCTGTATCATCCAGGTAACATTGTTCTTTCAGTTCATCTATAAATTCCGGAGTATGGACATGATCATTCCATTTCTCCAGAAATTCCAGAATGGCTTTTGATACATGAAACGAACGGTTAGGTGCATCAGCTTTCCAGAAAGGAGACATGCTGACTGCTCCATGCCATGGAACCACTTCCACGTCTTTGCTTCCGATATCAGTGATCTGCCATTTTTGTGTACCAAGCAGAAAAGTATCACCCGTGCGTCTCTCCCAGACAAACTCTTCATCGAGTTCACCGATAAGCGAAGCGGTACCTTTGAGCCGAAGACCATAGTATCCTCTGTCAGGAATTGTACCGGCATTATTGTAAATAAGCTTCAGAGCACCACTATGCGCAAATAACCGGTTTTCTGAAGAATCCAATAGTACCCTGGGTTTTAAATCACGAATTCGGCTTTCCTGATATTTACCGGTAAGCATCGATACCACACTGTCAAACTGGAACCTGGAAAGTGTGGAATAGGGAGATGCTGTCCTGATAAAATGGTATAGATCATCGATATCCCAGGACTCTACTCCCACCATTGCCATAAGTACCTGAGCCAGTACATCGAGAGGGTTGCGTACAGGTCTGATCTCTTCAATGTCACCTTTGACAGAAAGAGATGCCATTGTTGCAGCGTAAAGAAAATCGAGTCCATGAAGAGGCAGAAGTGTTCCGCAGGAAGTACGAAGCACCGAATGGCCAGCCCTGCCGATCCTCTGAAGAGCAGAAGAGACAAGCGATGGTGTCCCCACCAGAACCACTTCATCTATGGCACCTACATCGATTCCCATTTCCAGGGTACTTGTTGCTACAATCGCCTTCAGCTCTCCGGCTTTGAGTCTTTGCTCAACTTCCATACGTAATTCTTTGGAAAGCGAACCATGGTGCGAATAAGCCAGAGGAGATTCGCAGTTTTCGTTTATATACAGGGTCAATCGCTCGGCCAGTCTTCTGTTATTTACAAAAACCAGAGTGGAACTGTTACGGCCGATTATTACACGTATCCTGGAGGCAAGGGAGCGCCAGAAAATATCATCATCACTGTCAGTATTGGTATTATCAAAATGAACCCCCTCAACGGTTATTCTGATTTTTTTAACTACTTGTGAACTGACAATTTTAACAGGCCTGGGAGAATAGCTCTGTAACTCTTTATTCCGTTGTTTTTTTATTACCATTTCAGACCCGCCCACAAAAGCGGCGATAGTTTCCAGCGGACGAACGGTTGCAGACAATGCAATACGCTGAAAACCCCTGCTGAGCAGCTCAAGTCTTTCGATGGCTGTCATCAGGTAACTTCCCCGTTTAGTAGATGCCACCGCATGAATCTCATCGAGAATTACTGTTTTAAGACCTCTGAGCATGTTTCTGGCAATTGGTGAACTGATGATAAGGTTAAGACTTTCTGGGGTGGTGATAAGAATCTCAGGAGGACGTTTTATCATGATACGCCGCTCGCCCGATGAAGTGTCACCGCTGCGGGTCTGGATTCTAATTTCAGGTATCCGGATATTTTCAGACAAGAATTGCTTTTTCAGTTCAGCAAGTGGCGACAGAAGGTTTTCTCTTATGTCGGTATTCAGAGCTTTCAGGGGTGAAATATAAAGTACCCGGACCGTTCCGGGCTCCCATGAACCGGTGATAAGCTGATTGATAGCCCATAGAAACGCAGTCAGAGTCTTGCCTGTACCGGTTGGAGCACATACCAGTGTGTGTTGTCCACTTGCAATAATTGGCCAGGCTTTAGTCTGAATATCGGTAGGATTATCGTATTTGGCACAAAACCATTTGGCGATAATCGGGTCGAAAACGGAGAGTGAATGACGCTCCGGTTTTTTATTTTCCAAAGAATGACATCCCTAAAAGATTTTTCTCTGACTCATTTTCTGATTTCAGCAACATTACAGAACCAGAAGGCTTATTGGGAAAGCGAACATCTTTCTGATCGTTTACAGATAAATCAAAGAAGTCATAATAGGAGAAATTTTCTTCGGAATCCTGGGATTCCATACTTTCTTTACCATAAAAGGTGATATAATCATCAGCACTCTTATGCAGTCGGACAACATAGGCTGCAAGTGCGATTTTTTCGGATGCAGTTTTTTCCTGAACCGATTTTGAAGCGGCTTTTTTAATACGATTGAGAAAGAGCATAGCCTGAGTGACCCCTTCGATAGTAAATAGCGTTCCACTGTCGGTGACTGTACTCTGCACATCTTTCTCACAATTAATATAGGCGGTCATATAGAGCATGGGGTGCGTGCCGGAGAAATCGAGCTGAATCGATGCAGGGAAACGGATTCCGCGAATGATTTTTAACTGATCACGGCTTTTCCCGATCACATCCCTGAAGACATTCTGGGTGGACAATGACAGTCCCTTGATACTGATGTCAAGTTTGGCGAAATCTGCATTGGCAAACAGTGGGTGAGCCTTGTCATAAGCTTCCCGGGCTGCGATCTCTTTTTTCACTTTTCCAAGTATAATCCGTACACTGTCGATTTTCGACTCTGATTTCCTGATTTTTTTCCTGTTATATTTAGCCAGATAGCTTTCCAGAAGATCGACTCTTCCGGACAACATCGCCTGCCGGTATTCAATCTTCATCATTTCGGTGTCACTGAGTTTCTCTTTGGCAATCACTTCTTCTTTTACTGACTGGGTGTCCATCCCTGACAGAATCATTCTGGCTCTGGTACACCATTCCTTTTCTACCTGATAGTAGTCACAGTCATCCACAAACTTCCTGATCTGTGCGGTATCATTGGATTCTACTGCCCGGTTGTAGAAAAATTTGCATTTAAGAGAAAACTCGTCCTTTTCCTGATCGTATACATCTCTTAACAGGCTGTCCAGAAGGTTCAGTTTGATAATTGATTTGCGGAAGCCAAAACGGATTGCACCTCTTTTATCAGGATTGGCTCGGATCTGCTCATTGATAGCCTCTTTACAGCGTTTTTGTATGGCAAGAAGCTGATGCCGGTTTCTTAATACCAGATCATCGCTGTTGTCCGGAATGGAATCTGACCACATTTCAAGCTTGTTGATCTGCGGCACCAGGGATTCCAGAAATCTGCAGTTGGAGATGAGCAGGTTTACAGTGTCTTTAAATACTCGCTCTGTTTTTCTATTCTTGCTGCAATATGCCTTATAGATGTCAATCTCTGCAAGGATCTCTTTCAATTTGTTGGTTGCATCGGAATAATTATCTTTTTCTATGAGCCGTCTCGCTGCAACCCAGTTGCTTTCCACTGCTGAAATCAGCGAATCCCTCTGCTTTTTTTTCCCTCCCAGAAAGTTGCAGAGGAGAAGGTTGCCGCTGCTTAAGACAACAGAGACCTGATTTGCCTGAGCAGACACCTGCTCAGCAAAGGTAATCATAATACATGCAATAATCAGAATCTTCAGTGGCTTTTTCATCACGATTACCTGCTGAACAAACCTATTTAATAAAGGTAAGATGATCAGTACGCTTTTGCAAACAGCACTCTTTTAGTGGATGGTTCACCGGTAATAATGCACTTGCCATGTTCTTCCGGACCCTCCAGAGGAATACAGCGGATTGTGACATTAAGATCCTCTTTAACTTTACGTTCCACCTCAGAAGAACCATTCCAGTGACACAGGGCAAACCCCCCGTGTATCTCGGGCTTTTCCCTGTTGGCAGGGGTGAAAAAAGAGTAAAACTCATCTTTGGAATCGATTTTTCTGATGTTGCTGTCTCTGAATGCTTTTGCCCTCTCAAGGAGGTTGTTTTGAATATCATCCAGAAGCGATGGAACCGAAGCAACAAATTCGGCTCTTGTCTGCGAATACCTTTCTTTGCGGCTTTTATCTCTTCTGCCCACAAAAACCGAGTCTGCAGCAACATCACGAGGTCCAATTTCCAGATAAACGGGAACTCCTTTTTTAATCCAGGACCATACTTTCTCGCCCCCGCGTCCTTCTCTTTTATCCAGTTCAGCCACCACTTCAGTGTCACAATATTTCAGATCATTCAATTCCCTGGTCAGTTTTTCACAGTATTCCATCACTGTTGCAGCAGAAGATTCATCATGAATGATTGGCAATATTGCAATATGAGCCGGAGCCAGTCTTGGCGGCACTATGAGTCCATCGTCATCGCCATGGGTCATGATCATTCCACCTATAAGCCTGGTGGAGACACCCCATGAAGTGGTCCAGGCAAATTCCTCTTTCCCGGTGGAATCCAGGAAACGGATATTGGAAGCTTTTGAGAAGTTCTGCCCCAGAAAATGGGATGTACCTGCCTGAAGAGCCTTACGATCCTGCATCATCGCTTCGATACAATAGGTAGAAACAGCTCCAGGAAAACGCTCACTGTCGGTTTTTTCACCCTTGATTACCGGCATTGCCATATAATTCTCGGCAAAATCCGCATAAACATCGAGCATTTTCATGGTTTCCACTTTGGCTTCTTCGATAGTGGCATGGGCGGTATGTCCTTCCTGCCATAAAAATTCGGCAGTACGCAGAAACAGCCTGGTACGCATCTCCCATCTGACTACATTGGCCCATTGATTTATCAATAAGGGAAGATCCCGATAAGATTGTGTCCATTTGGAGAACATGGCGCCGATAATGGTTTCTGAAGTGGGCCGGACGATAAGGGGTTCCTCCAGTTCTCCTGCAGGGATTAGCTTGCCTTCCGGGCCGGCTTCCAGCCGATGATGCGTTACTACTGCACACTCTTTGGCAAATCCTTCAACATGTTCTGCCTCTTTTTCAAGGAAACTTTTAGGAATAAAGAGTGGGAAGTAAGCGTTTTTATGGCCGGTCTGTTTAAACTTTTTATCCAGAACCCGTTGAATATTTTCCCAGAGGCTATAGCCCCAGGGTTTAATGACCATGCAGCCACGAACTGGTGAATTTTCTGCCAGATCAGCCGCTTTAATTACCTGCTGGTACCACTCCGGATAATCCTCTGCGCGGGTGGGGGTGATAGCAGTCTTTATCTTGCTTTTTTCAGCCATTATCTACTCCTTTTTCGTGAGAGAATAATATAGCTGTTGTGTATAAAAAATTAAACCCAAATTTTCCATCAGATGCCGTTCCAAATGCAGGGTGTCGTTGCATGTACTTCAGTACTATGCATTGAAGCTCCCTGTTTTTGAGCGCTTACGAACGTTGGTTTTCTTTATCAAACCAGTGCTGCCTGAACTGAAAGAGGAATTTTTGTGTATGATTAACGCAATTCTATTATATATCAGAATTTCTGATGTGAAGGCAAATGAGTGCAATCTCAGCAGAAATCCTCTAAGTGGCACCCTTAAAAACGGTTATTTTAGTCAGCCAGAGCGATATCTGATTTGCTTAGAACGATTTGCCACATTTCCAGAACGATCTGCGCCTTACTAAAAACGACCTGCGCCTTACTAAAAACGACCTGCGCCTTGCTAAAAACGATCTGCGCCTTGCTAAAAACGATCTGCGCCTTGCTAAAAACGACCTGCGTATTAACAAAAACGACCTGCGTATTAACAAAAACGACCTGCGTATTAACAAAAACGACCTGCGTATTAACAAAAACGACCTGCGTATTAACAAAAATGATCTGCGTATTAACAAAAACGATCTGTAGCTTACCAAAAACAATAAAATGCTTGTCAGAAACGATGTAGATTTTTTCAAAACGTTATAAGTTATTTCAAAAGTGTTATAATTCATTTAGAAAAATGATGTGATTCATTCTAATAATGAGCTTGGATGTGCTAAAAACAATAAAAAAGGCACAAAAAAGCAACAAAGAGATACCTTAAGACATGTTTCGGGAGCGAATCAGCACATTTTTACGGTAAAAAATAAATTTTGTGTTAAAGGTGTGTCCCGGGACAGCTTTCTGCTGTTTTTAAAAGAAACTGTTTTGATATCCGTTTTTTTTGGTCAGGTAGTGAAAAACTCAAATGTGAGTGTTGCAGGGAACCTATCTGTCTTGGGCAATTTTCTAAAAACGGGTCCTGAATCAGCCGCTTTAATGACGCTGGTACCACTCCGGATAAGCCTCTGTGCGAGTGGGGGACAGGTGCATAGCCATAAGGTTAATATTTATAACACATTGAATCGATGGGAGTAACGCATTTCCTCCCCCTAAATCTCCCGATGTACATCGGGAGACTTAAGGATCGCACAAAGTGACTAAGTAGCTTGATTTGGGTCTTAGTTCCCCCTTTGGGGGTTAGGGGGGCTCCTTTTTGGGAGACTTAAGAACGGAAAAAAACCTGTGGTCAAGTTCACAGTTACATCATGAGATCCTAAAGCCCCCCATCGGGGGATTAGTGGGTGGGGAATTTAGGGGCATAGGGTAAATTTTGTTAACAATCGGAATTAAGCCTTACGGCTATGGGATTTAGGGGGCTCAGTTCGGGAGATTAGGGGGCAGGTGAGGCAGAGAAAAACTGCAGGATTGATTGCCAGGCAAACTGGAGGATGCTATTTCTGGGCTGCGTTGTGTGATATTTATGCTGCAAGCACACAATAAGGCTGCTCAAAATAGCTTGCTCCCGGAGAGAATCTGGCAGTATATTATTCTTGGTTGTATGAGAGCTATGAATAAAATTCTTATACCAAAAAGTATTAATTTTCCCGTTTTCTTGACATTGCCAATAAACTTCCAGATGCCAGTTTCATAAACACCTCCTTTTTAATGTTGCTCGCATTGCAGTTACCATAAAGGCGAATTTATTGTGCGGAGCAATTCAAACTGTTGTCGGAAAAAAATTCAGGAAAACATCGAGGCTTTCAAATCCGGATTTAAATGTGGAAAGGAACAGATCTGATGAACAACACAATTTTAATCTTTGGTGCAATCGCACTCGCAGTCACAGTACTGCTCATCGGATGGGGCATCTATTTTAAAGGAGATGATCAGTGAACAGCGCTCAAGCAGTAACAATAGCTACTATAGTTATTTATTTTTCTATACTTCTTCTCATTGGATTTTTTTCATCAAAGAAGATCAAAAATTCATCAGATTTCATTATCGCAGGACGTGACCTTGGATTCTGGGTCTTTGTCCTTCTTATGATTGGTACAACGGCCAGTGGGATGTCGATTCTTGGGGTGGCTGGTCTTGGCTATTCCGGAGGGTGGCCGACTTTTTGGGAACAGATATTTGTTCCCCTCTCAGGCAGCATCTGCCTTATTCTTTTCGGAGTGAAATTAAGTGCTTTAGCACAAAAACGCGGATATATGACTGTTGAAGATTATTTCTGTGATCGCTATTACAGTCATGTATCAATGAGATTACTTGCAACGTTCACGGCACTTATTGTCAGTACCATATATCTTGCCGGACAGTACACTGCGATCACTATTGTTCTTAAATGGCTCTTAGGCCTTAACGAAGTGACTGCGCTTATTATTTCGGCAGTGATTGTAATGTCCTACACCCTTATGGGTGGTTTATATGCAATTGCATTTACCTCTCTTTACCTTGGGATACTTATTATCATCGGTGTAGTATGGGTCGGACCGCTTATCATTTTCAAAGTTCCTGATTTCAATTCTGTTCTCAATACTATTAATCCTTACTTAACAGCGGTTTTCTATCCGTCAGGTGGCAAGCCTTTTTTTACTCCACTTTTTACATTCTCCTTTTTCTTTCTTATTACATTTGGTCTTTCAACAGCACCACACATTATAAATAACGTTCTTGCGGTAAAAAACCGAAAACATTACCGTTGGGCACCTGTAACGATTTTTGTTATTTACTTTGTTGTCATAGCCCTTATCAAGATATCCGGCTTTTCTGTGCGCGCGATGGTGCAAACAGGAATTCTGCCGCCCCTGGATACACCTGACTCCGCATTTATCGCAGGTATCAAATATGTCCTTCCTGAATACGCCTGGGCATTTATAGGAACAGTTGTGCTTGCGGCAGTTATGTCAACAACCGACAGGCTTCTGCTTACGATCGGAAATTGTGTGAGCTGGGATCTTTACAAAAAATTTGTCAATAAGAATGCTGATGACCGATCAATCAGGAATGTAAATAAAGTTACCATGATAATAGCAACTATTGTTACAGTACTTTTGGCAATCAACCCACCCAAACTTCTGGCATTTCTGATCTGGGCTGGAATCGGTATAATGTTTTCCTGCTTTGCAATTCCGCTTATTGGTGGTCTTTACTGGAAAAGAGCAACCAAGCAGGGCGCTATAGCATCCATGAGCTGCGGTATTCTTTGCTCAATAGTTTTGGGATTTATAGACAAATTTTTATCACCATTACCCATGCACTTCAGTTTCATTTCAACAATTATTGCAGCAGTAGTCTTCATCCTGGTAAGCTTGCTGACACCTGCTCCAGATAAGACTCTCTTGCAGGAAACAGATACCGGCTTTTTTATAAGGAATAATAAGAGACGCGACATTCCGGAAAAAAATAAAGACAGCGAAGTGAAAACTCCTTCAGGGACTTGCGCTTAAACCGGTTGCTGCAGGCTATTGATTTCGGCTCTTAACTTTATTATTCCTGATTATGGGGCAGTTACAACTGTGCTGTAGTTTGAGAGGCTGGAAACTCTGGATAGGCAGGACATATCCACAAAGTGATATGTCCTGTATGTTTAAAGAACGGTAATTGTCCGATTCATGACAGAGTCAGGCAATTTGTGGCAAATTCTCCAGCTCTTTTTTGGCTTTCTCGATCTCCTCCTGTGCCAGAGAATGGTCCTCAAGTTTGCCACTGAGAAATTTCTCATATCCCATGAGGTCCATGTGACCATGCCCACTGAGGGACATGAGGATGACTTTCTCTTTTCCTTCCTCTTTTGCCTTTAATGCTTCCTGAATAGTAGCAGCAACCGCATGGCTTGACTCAGGAGCAATTATTCCACCTTCGGTAGTAGCCCACTTGATAGCTGCGCGATAGCATTCAAGCTGAGCAATAGCCCGTGGCTGCATTAATCCATCAACCACACACTGACTGACCAGAGGAGACATCCCGTGATAACGTAAGCCGCCTGCATGGATCGGTTCAGGAAGAAAGTTATGACCCAGAGTGTGCATGGGTAAAAGAGGAGTCAATCCGGCACAGTCCCCAAAATCATAAGTATAGATGCCTCTGGTGAGGGTGGGGCAGGACGCCGGTTCGACCGGGATTATGGTAATTTCTTCTCCGTTTATTACATCGTGGGCAAATGGGAAGGAGATTCCTGAAAAATTGCTGCCTCCACCGGCACACCCGATTACAATATCTGGCTTTTTAATACCGATTTTGGCCAACTGCTTTTTGGCTTCCAGCCCGATTATTGTCTGATGAAGCATTACATGATTCAGGACGCTTCCCAGAGTGTATTTGGTTTTTCCGGTGGGATCGCTTACTGCGGCTTCAACAGCCTCGCTTATGGCAATCCCCAGACTTCCGGGGCAGGATGGATCCTCTTGAAGAATTTTTCTTCCAAAGGCGGTATCGTTACTTGGGCTGGCAACGCATTCCCCTCCCCAGGTCTGCATCATGGTTTTGCGGAAAGGTTTCTGATCGAAACTTATCCTTACCATAAATACTTTACATTTCAAACCTACCAGAGAGCAGGCAAAAGCCAGTGCACTTCCCCATTGTCCTGCACCAGTCTCGGTGGTAAGCATTTTTGTCCCAAACTGTTTATTGTACCAGGCTTGTGGAATCGCAGAATTGGGCTTATGGCTTCCTGCAGGGGAGACGCTTTCATCTTTATAGAATATCTTTGCCGGGGTATCCAGTGCTTTTTCCAGATAAACGGCTCTTTTAAGTGGAGATGGTCTCCACCGATAAAACATTTCAATCACTTCTTCGGGGATATCTATCCAGCGTTGAGTGCTAACTTCCTGCTCGATAAGATTCATGGGGAAAACCGCAGCAAGGCTTTGAGGGTTGAGTGGTTTTCCATCAGGACCAAGTGGGGGTTTGGTTTTTATATCAGCCGCAATGTTATACCATTGACGAGGTATTTCACTCTCATCAAGAAATATTTTTACACTCATAAAACACTCCTGTAAAAAAGCTCCGAAAAAAGATGCTGTTATGGGGTTAAAGCTGGATATGATGGTCAACAATGTTGGTATTGGCCCGGATTTCCATTTTTTCCCAAGATCATACAAATTAGCTTTTTGATACCGTTATAACAACTTTTTTTAACCTGATTCGGACAATTGGCTGGTGTGAATCGTACGATTCAGGTTTAATAACCGGGAGTTATGCTGTTAAGAGCTGTTATCAGCACGAACGTCTTATTACCAGTGTTCCATCAACCTCAATAAGTACCCCTTTGCGCCTGGGTTTAACCGTGTGTGGGGCAAGAATGGATCTGAGGATCAGGGTGATGATACCATGATTGTTAAAATCATAGGAAGTTAACTGATACTCCATGGCATCCAGGGTGTTATCAAATGAAATCATTGACAGGTCGTCGGGCACCCGGATGTTACGTTCCTTCAGGTAATCGATAGCGATGGTTGCCGCAAAATCGTTTGCCATCACCCATGCGGTAATGGATTTATCCAGGAGAGCTTTATCAAAGAGCGGTTGCATCTTTTCGTAAATTTCTCCGCTGGCGCAGTTCCACTGGGTAATATATTTGAACATGCTGTAGCCTATATGATTGAATTTTTTCAGGGGGGTATTGGGGGTTTGGCTTCTCCATTGATTGTAATGATTAACAAAAGACAGCAACGCTTCCTGGGGGAGATGGTTTTTAAGGTAATCCCACTGATAAGCGTATTTATTATACACGAAGGCGACAACGCCATCGGTAATGTCTGCTCTGGTAAACATTTCTCTGATGGTATTCAAGCGTTGCTGGGACCATAGCGCCCGATGAAAGGGTGAGAAAAAGGCAACTTTACGATGTCCTTTCCCGAGCAGATACTGAGCCACTCTTTTGGCAGGCAGCACCGAAGCGGTTGCAGTAAAAAACTGAATAAGCTGATTATCTCTGGCGCAACGTGGAATTTTCCAGCCACCTACCACATCCAGTACTGCAACATTTCTTTTCAGAGCTGCAAGTCTTTCCAAAACCTCTTCAGGAGTGTTGTCCAGGTTTGCTACTATAAATATATAGCCGAGGATAGTCCGGTCATTGAGGTCGTATTCTTTACCAGAGGCAGTATGTACAAAATGCAATCTTCCCTGATGACGATAATAGACAATTAAGTCCAGTTGTATGTTCATCCTGATGCATTCGGATTCCAGAACCCGGAAGTAATATTTATCCTGATAATCCATCCAAATCTTTCCATCCTCTAATCCGCAACCGATTGCTGCAATTCGGGCATGCCCGGTATTACCGGTCAGAGATGGAATCAGATAGCCATTTGTACATGGCTCGATAATTTTCTGTTCTACCAGGGATGTAAGAGATTTTTTAAGGGTGGCAAAGGAAACATTATATTGTAATTGTAATTCTTTATAGGAAGGCAACCTTTCACTTCCGGCAAACCGTCCGGTAACAATATCCTTGTAGATTTTTTCAGTTACGTGGTGTCGCGATGAGGAAGGGGTGCAATCGTTTAAAAGCTGAGACTGGGGATTAGATTTGTGCGGGTCGGATTTAATTGCTGCTTTACTGAATGTGCGATTGCCCTGTGGATCTGAAATAATGCAACCTTGACTCTCAAGGTGTTTAAGAGCTTTCCACATGGTAACAAAAGATACACCGGCAGATTTTGCCAAAGAGCGGATAGGTGGCAGAGTGGCATCATTCTCCTTTTTTAATGCAGCGATATAATCACATGCTCTTTTAATGCCGGGTTTTTGTTTTCCCATAATTCAATAAAGAAAAAAGG
Organism: Fibrobacter sp.; assembly: GCA_012519985.1. Classification (GTDB taxonomy): domain Bacteria; phylum Fibrobacterota; class Chitinivibrionia; order Chitinivibrionales; family Chitinispirillaceae; genus JAAYPC01. The sequence goes on along the minus strand of JAAYPC010000255.1, from coordinate 6,624 downwards.
TAACTGTTCAGGTATTGAAAAAAAAACTGTTAAGAAATCAGAAACAATACCTGATCAGACAATCCTGAATTCATTCTTATTCTTAATTTTCGAAATTACTTCTTATTGTTTTGACATTATTTCCTATTCTTCGTTTGTATATAATTATCAAATTCTTTCCGATTAGATATTGTTTTGGTATTATTTCTATATTTTTCTATTCTTCGTTTATACCTTATTTATCAGATTCCTTCTGATTAGATATTGTTTTGATATTTTCTATTTTTTTTCCGATTTGATATTATTACTTTATTTTACTAACAGATATTTCGAAAAAAGCCAACGGAACCTGATATAATATTATATCATTCATTAAATTTAATTAATTATTTAAGGTTTATGGAAAAAAATTATGTTTTATTTTGAATTACGTTGGAATAGTGTAGATATCCTCATATATTTGGGAAATTAAAAACACACCTCTGATTGGAGTACCTGCCATGAGTGTAGATGGATATTTGTTAGGTTATGATATCGGTAGTTCATCGGTTAAAGCTACAGTGCTTGAGATTTCTACCGGATACGTTGTTGCGTCAGCTACTTCACCAGATACTAGCGAATTGGAAATAATTGCGCAGAAGCCGGGTTGGGCAGAACAGCATCCGGACACCTGGTGGGTACATGTACAGAATGCTACAAGGCAGTTGCGGGCCAGTACTCAGATCAATTTCCATGATATTCAGGCGATAGGAATTTCCTATCAGATGCATGGACTTGTCATGTTGGACCGGAATTATCAGCCCCTTGCCCCTTCCATTATATGGTGTGACAGCAGAGCAGTTGGGGTAGGTCGTCAGGCGCTGGAAGATTTGGGTGAAGAGCAATGTATGAGTCATCTTCTTAATCCTCCGGGAAATTTTACCGCTTCAAAACTGAAGTGGGTTGCCGATAATCAGAAAGAAATTTTTCGCAATGTTCACCTTTTTATGCTTCCTGGAGATTATATAGCTCTGAAGCTGACCGGTTCCCCTTCTACAACAGCATCAGGGCTTTCTGAAGGGATATTGTGGGATTATAAAGAAGGAAAGCGCGCGGATTTTCTGATGGATTATTATGGAATCGATTCTGCGCTTGTGCCACCACTTGTTCCTACTTTTGGTATACAAGGATCATTGACCGAAGAAGCGGCATCGCTTCTGGGACTTAAAAAAGGGATACCTGTTTCTTACCGTGCAGGTGATCAACCCAACAATGCCTTGTCGCTGAATGTATTGAATCCTGGAGAAATTGCAGCCACTGCCGGTACCTCCGGAGTGGTTTATGGTGTTACCGATAAAGCTTCGTATGATAATGAGGGCAGGGTAAATACCTTCCTTCATGTCAATAATACCGGGAGCGCTCCCCGCCTCGGTATTTTACTTTGTGTAAATGGTACAGGCATTCTCAACCGGTGGTTAAGGACCATGTTGGGAAGCTGGAGTACTGATCCTATATCATATAGCCAGATGGACAGTGAGGCAGAGACTGCACCTGCCTGCTGTGATGGGCTCAGGATTCTTCCATTTGGAAATGGAGCCGAGCGGACTCTGGGTAATCTATCTATTAATGCATCGATGCACGGTCTTGACCTCACTCGTCACAACCGCGCTCATTTGCTTCGTGCCGCACAGGAAGGAATTGTTTTCGCCCTGATGAACGGTATTGACATAATGCGTTCTATGGGAGTCAAAAACAGTGTAATTCGGGCAGGTAATGCAAACATGTTCAAGAGCAGGCTCTTTGCTCAAGTGTTTGCTACCGTTGCCGGCAATGAAGTTGAGCTTTACAATACCGATGGTTCACAGGGTGCGGCCAGAGGTGCAGGAGTAGGAGCCGGAATATACAAGGGACTCGACGATGCATTCGCAAATCTTTCGGTAGTCAAAAGAATCGAGCCCGACATGAATACCAGGGCTGCCTATAGTGAAGCCTATGCACATTGGCTTTCAATCCTTCAAAACCAGATCGCACAATCAAAAGAAGGATCTGTGTTTTCGGATAAAAAAACATTAGAACCAGTTTCCTGAAGTTAGTAAGTTTTTTTTTGAACATATCTTTTAGATAAGGAGCGTTTTAGCCATGTCTCAACAAAAATCACTGCATAGTGTGTGTCGATGGACTTTTAACCCGGGTAAGGGTGGATTTGTTCCTGATAATATCCGGGAAAAATGGAATAAAAAGGGCCTGGATACTATCGGTTCAGTCCAGCTTATCAAAGAAAAAATCATGCCACGGCTTCCTGAAAACGTAGAGCTTGGTTATGAGGTCCACTACAACTCTGAGGTTGATGAGAGTTTCGCCAGTGAGTTAGCTGATGCTCTGGTAGACTCAAAGATATCTCTGGCGATGATTACTCCGGGAGCTCATTCTCATTTTGCTTATGGTGGAATTGCATCTCCAGATAAAAATGAGGTTAGCGCAGCAAGAGAGCTTGGGACCAAGACTGTTGATCTGGCATATGGTCCACTTAAAAAAGCCTGGCACAAGGAGGTAGTACCTACATTTGTGCTTTGGAATGGCTCATACGGCTATGATCTGGCTTCTGTTGGTGTTCGCAATATGTATCAGAATCTTAAAAACAGTGTTGCTGAGCTTTGTAAATATGAAGAGAAAGCAGGTGGACAACTGTTTATGGCTATCGAGCCCAAGCCAAACGAAGGCCATCCGGCAATGCTTCTTCCTACAGTGGCCAGTGCTATTGTTTTCTGGCGCAAACTGGAAGATGAGTTTGGGATCAGCCGGGCTAAAAAAGGTGTGAACAAGGAGTTTGGTCACACAGAGATGATCGGTCTTGATCTTATAAACGACACAGTGGAAGAGATTGACAATAACATGCTGGTGCACATGCATCTTAACAGTCAGGGTTACAACGACGGAATAATCCTTGGTGGGCCTGGCAAGTATGATATTGATCATGGAACCCGTGTTAATGGAATGAATATCGCAGTTGCCGGTCTTATTCGTGCTGCGGGTTTTGGCCGTTGGAAGGGTCATGATATGCAGCCACGTGCATACGATAATGAGACTCAGGCGATAGACCGGGTTATCCGTAGTATCCTGTCCTGGGAGGCTTGTGATCAGGCAGCTCAGAAACTGGATGAGAAGGCACTGTGGAGTTATCTGGAGAATCGTGAGACCGCAAAAGCGGAAGATATGATGAGAGCAGCATTAGTTGATGCCCAGAGGGCTTTTGACCGAATGTATGCATAAGTGTGGTATATGAGGTTGCCTTTTCTAAATGAGAAGGCAATCACAAATGATTTAAACGGTTGAGGAGAATAAATGAAAAACATCCTAAAACTCATACCTGCAATGGCAGTAATACTGTCTCTGGCATCACCGGAGCCTTTTGCTGCCTCTGGTACAACGGGCACTCCCCTAGGTGGCTTAGGAGCCTCATACATAGTTTATAATGCTGCAAAAAACATTTTTGTCAAGGGATACCGCCTGAGTGGACAGCACTGGTATCACGAAGCCAAATTTGATGCATCATTTAACTTGTATACCAAAGTCGGTGGTAATGTTAAGACCATGACTAATTTGAAATCGGACAGGGAAGATGCCATTATTCCTATCTACAATGTTAATTATGATATTGTCAACAATATTGAAGTCGATCTGCTTGCTTTCGGGCCTTATGTAAGTGGTGATGAAAAAAGTTCTGTAATGCCGCTTGCTTTTTTCGAATTTGTTGTGAAAAATAACAACACCACGGCTGCAGAAGCTGCTATCGCTTTCAAAATAAGTGATCTGGCTGGAGCCAATCCCAAAAAGATTGATGGTATCGATGGGGTTTACTTCGATAAGACTTCAATCAAACCTGATAACAGCGCATTTGCAGGTGCAAGTGACATACCTACTGCTGAAATCACCACTGGTAGTTCTCTGGATCAGTTTTTGGCTTCCGGAAAACTTACCGGTCCTCACGGTGGAATCGTTGCAGTTAAGCTGAACCTAGATCCTTCGCAAACCGGAAGAATCCGTTTTGTGGTTGGTTGGTATCAGGAGTTTATAGATAAAAAATGGGATGGAGAAGAAGTAAACGAAGGCTTTTACTACCAGAACTACATTACAAATGCTATAGATGCGATTAAATACGGATTAGCTGAATTTGTCAGGATTCGTGATGGTGCATCCCATTTTGCCAACAGCATCATGGGTATCAAAGAACTGCCGCACTGGTATAAAGATCGTTTACTGAATAATCTTTATCCTCTTACCCATAACAGTCAGTATGCAAGAGATGGTCGCTTTGCCTGGCGTGAGGGGAAATATTACATCCTTGGTACCATAGACCAGCAGGGACATGCACAGATTGCTACCTCTTACAACTGGCCTGAAGGGCAATGGAGGCAGATGCTATACTGGGGTACAACCCAGCGTCGGAGCGATGATCTGGAATTAGGGCAGATTCATCACGATTTTAACGGACCAAAGCACGGTTCGGATAAAATCAATGCCTTGTGTGATTGGCATGAGCACTATCATAGAGACTACTGGTGGAGCAAAACTGAAAACTGGTCAGATCTCAATTCCCTTTTTATCATTAACATTTATGAGCTGTTTCTGGCAACCGGTGATATGGTGTGGCTGGATAGTCTGTGGACTTACGTGAATAATACAGCAGGACAGATTCTCAGACAGGCAAAACGTTGTATTGATAAGGTATACCTGGCGCCTCCTGCACCTTATGATTCCAATAATTTTGTTCTTCCTCATAACTGTCTTGGTTCCTATGACAGGGAGGGGGCTACAAATGAATATAATGGATCACTTGCACTGGTGGCTTATTCTGCGCTTGCAGAGATGTGCCGTGCCAGAGGTGAAACAGAAGCAGCAAAAAAATGGGATGAAATATTTGTAAGAGGAAAAGAGCAGTTTTCGAGACTGTATTCTTCCAAAAGCGAATATGCTGCAAACGTAGAGGGAGAGCTTGGGGTTTATAACTTCTCGCGCCATCTGGGGCTTCCGGTGATTATGAGTGATGAGGAAGCTAGCACTGCTTTCATGCGCTATTGGGATAGGTCCAATAAGGGAAGAGATCTGCTTCCGTGGCATTTTTATACTATAAATCATTTTGGTGATTTTGGTATTGCTATAGGTAAAGTAGATGAAGGAATGATGGTTCATTATACAGATTGGGAAACGCATTGTAACCGGTATCCTAATTACTATTTCTGGCAGGATCTTGATCAGTCGCCAGGAATGCACTCCTATATGACTGCACCGGTTGTATGGAGATCCTATCTGCTTATTTCCGGATTTGTTATGGACAAATTCAACCAGCGCATGTGGATCCGGCCCATGCTTCCTTCAGAAAGCAATGGTAAACTTTCCAGTGCACCTCTGATCTCTCCGGGAAACTGGGGTAACCTTAACTACGAAGAAACAGGAAATGGTCTGACACAGAGACTGGGTATAAGTTTCCAAAAAGATATGATGGTTAAGGAGATCAGGCTTAAAAATGTAGGTGGGTTAGAAAACGATATAAGAGTGGTTATGCGTGGCAGATCGGTGCCGCATAAAGTTTCCTATTCAGGAAAGGGTCTCGATGCAATCATCAAGATAGATCTGGATTATCCTGTGGCTATAAATTCAACTGATAGCCTTCTGATTGGTGTTAATCGAGATGATGTCGGAGTTAACAACCGGTTGCGAAACGGCAGATTTTCTAACTATCTTTCTGTAAGGTCTCTTAATAACAGACATGTCGTTGACTACTCTGTTGAGAAGAAAGGAAAAGTAAATCTGGCGATTTATCTGGCTAATGGAGTTCTGGTGAAAAATTTTGATCTGGGAATGAAGAATTCAGGAAGATTCTCTCAAACGATTGAAAATTTAAGCTCCGGATTCTATTATCTGAGCCTGATGCACGATGGGAAATGTATTTCAACGTCATCAATGGTTATCACAAAATAACAAAACTGTAAATCCGACATGACATTCTTTAAGGATTGTAATGTCTGCAACTTTAACATAAAGGATTTTAGCAATGAAAAAGATTTCTTTATTATTGATTGCTTGCGTATTTATGGCCTGGGCAGATCAATCAGATGACAATAAGATAAAGCTGACTGGTTATGCTGCCTACCAGGGAGGTCGTGTAATAAGAGGAACATACAATTATAAAGGCGATATTGATAAATACTGGTTGCAGAAAGTCTATGCCAATATCGGGCTATTCAAGAAAGTAACTGACTGGCTTAGTTTTACTACTGCCATGGAAATGCAGTACCGCAGCTCCTTTAAAATGGGAAGCACCTTCCTTGAATCACAGTTCTTTGCTCCTTATGCCTATATTGATCAGGCCCGTGGTGATTTAAGGATCTTAAATCATGAGAAAATCAAAATGAGCCTTACTGCAGGTTATTTTCATTTCAAATATAACCAGGATGTGACCAACCTGGGTAACACACTCTTTAAGAGCTATACTTATCCTCCTACAATTCTGCCTAACGAGTTCGATTTTCCTTTGAGCCGTTTGACAGGTGCGGATCTGTATGTCTCTGCATTTGATAGAAAGATCTTTGCAGATTTCTTGTTTACCACCAGTTTGCATCAGTACCCATTGGGAGACTTTTCTTTTGCCACAATTTTGGGATCTGA
>JAAYPC010000254.1 GCA_012519985.1 Fibrobacter sp. | reverse complement strand
TTTTCATTAAAAGATCCATTTTCAGAGCATTTTATTTCAAATACTCAGATAAAATGTTTTTTTCCCTTCTATTAGGCCAACTTTTATTATCGATATCGATACCCAAAATCGAATTTCAGGAACAAGAGTTGCAGAATAAAATGAGAATGAAAAAGGGGGAACAATGCATTTACCAATTTTACATCGACACAGAAATCGCACTGATGAGAAAACGTGGCAACAGGCTTGGGCACGAGCCTTAGATTTGATGGAAAATCCTTTTAGCCATAGCTCCTTATTGAGTTCGTATCCACCTATTACGGTAAACGAAAATGAAAAGGAAGTACTGGTGATTGCCGAAGTTCCTGGTATGTGCAGCAGGGACATCAATTTGAGTATTCAGGATGGAGTTTTATCCATTTCTGGTGAAAAAAAAGAAGAAAAAATGGAAGGAGAAGTGTATAGAGAGGTTAATTATGGATATTTTTCCAGAGAAATTCCCTTGGGGAAAAACTTGAAATGGGACATGGCAAAGGCGCAATGTCAGAATGGGCAGTTAACCGTAAGAATTCCAAAAAAAGAGGAGCAGATTACCAAAGTAAAAGTTAAGATCGAATAAAAAGGATTGTGGGAAGAAATGAAAAAGAGCTATAAGCGTGAGAAGAAAAATGAAAATTTGAGAGTGAACCACCAATTTCATGGTTTCTTTGAATCTTTTGGGGACGGAGTAAAATCAGTCATTTTCATCATTGACTTTAAAGACAAAGTAAATTATTAAAGAATGTACCTTTTAAGTAAGACAGTCTAAGTTTTGAAACTTTCTGTGAGATGTTTTCTGGCTTAAATGGAAGAAATTTCCGCATAAGTGATGAAGAGACGGAGCGAAACACTTCCCAATCCTTCCGTATCACAAACTTATAGGAATGGCCCATTTTTTGTAGTCTTTTTCTTCTAAACACTTTCCTCTCTTCACCACCCAACTCAAAAAAACGAGGTAAAAAATGGCAAGGAAACCCAGACTCTGTGTTTCAGATGTTATCCACTATGTAACTGCCGAAGTCATAGATTCCAGAGTCCTTTTCCGTGATTTAACCGATAAAGACAAATTTATTGATCTTCTTAACAAATATCTGGCTGATACCGGATTTGATCTCTTAGGAATAGTTTTCTATCCGCAACATTATGAAATGGCCTTGCGTTTAAATGATCGTCCGATGAAAGATCTCTTTCAGAGATTTCACAGCGCTTATGCCCGCTACTACAATAAAAAACATAGTTTTGAAGGCTATCTTTTTCAGGGAAGGCCTAAATCTATACCGGTTGAAGATGGTCTCTATGCTCAACTGCTTATAGCATACCTTCACACCGGGCCTACCAGAGCAGGATTGTGCAAGACTATCGAAGAATTGGATAATTACAAAGACTGTACTCATTCTGCAGTAATGGGAAACAGTTATTTCCCAAATCTGAAAATAGATCAGATTCTTGAGCTTTACTCTGGCGATGGAAATGTGGATCCTAAAATCATCTACAGCAATGCCATAAAGCAGATGATGGAGAAATGCGACTCATTCCAGGATTTTATCGAAATGATAAAAGCTTCCAAAGAAGACAAACAGAGCATGTATAAGTCTGGCTACTGGATCATCGGGAGTCCCAAATTCATAAAAAATGCACTCAAACAGGATAAGGATAAAAGAATCCGCCTCGCAAATTATGTGAGAACTAACTGGGACCATGACAAACTGGCAGAGTTTGTTTTTGCCAGAATGCCGGTTTCTTTAGATAATATAAAGAGAAGAGGAAGGGATAATACGCTCTCAAGTGCCCGCAAGCTATACTGTTACTTTGCGGTTACTATTTTGGAAATGACGACTCGCAGTACTGCGGAAAGGCTTAACGTAACCAGTACTGCGGTATGCAGACTGGCACAGCAGGGAGAAAGTATTGCTAAAAGCAAGGGCATAGAATTAACAATTGAATAAAAAAGAGATATTTTCTGATAATTTTACCTAAATTGGATGATTTTTTTGCATGTGACGTGTCACGCTACGATCATGTTGGTCATGATGTATTTGAATATATCACCTTATAGATATAAGCTGTACGTCATCCGTAGAAGATTACTTCGGTAGGTGGATAAAGCTTTTGTGCTGTTAACGTAAAGGGATCTATGCTATTTACAACTAAAAAATAGTTTTAAGTTTAAATTTTTGATTTCAGCATCAGAATTTGTGATAAATTCATTCAAAACGACAACTTCAATTTTAAGGTTATAAAAAATTCAGAGGTTTTAATTATAATTGAGCCATACAATCAGATTATCTTTCCAGACAGGATAACTAAGCGATTAATTTCAGGTTTATGATTATCTAAGGTCATTAACCTTAAGGGACGGAGGAAACTTTTCATATTAGACGATCTGAAATTGCCCAGTTTTTTTAAACAAATCTTTCCCAAAAAAACAATCCATAAATAATTTTAGTATCAATCATAACCATCGTGGTCCAATATGAAGTTCCTCCGTCCCTTGAGCGAGGCAATAAAGAAAATTCAACTGCTTCTATTTAAGTACCAAAGATTGCTCTGAGTAAAAAAATATTGATAGAAAATTTCCTCCCCTGCAACAAAAATCTCAAAAAATCTGGTTTATTCGTTACTCGGAAAAGATGGCTCGCTTTTTACGTTTAAGTTAGGAGTGGAGAAGGTAAAATTGATGTTCCAAATGTTTCTCCGAGCAAAGCGACTTGGGAAACCTCTGCAGATCGGGAGCAAAGAAAAGCCCATCTTTTAAACATTTTAAGTCAAACCTGGTTTAAACATGGAAGGTTAGAAAAAAGTGTGTTGACACCATCTTATAGTTTTCTACCTCTTATAGTTTTCTGCATCTTTCACAGCGAATGATGGAGGTAAATGATCCCATCGAAAATAGAAATACTAAACCGGCTAATAATTATAAAGGAATATGTTATAGATTTAACAAAACAGAATTCGATGAGGAGAACAAAAAAACGCTCGCATTCTGACGTACCAACTGAATGGCTAGACGAAACTAATAAAGGGCGCATGCCTTACCAGATTCCTCATAATACATTCGGAATGACATTTAAGTTCGGAATGACACTAACGGAGAATTGGGGTTTAATAAAAAGATGCTTTATTTGCCAGCCATTATTTTTCTTCACAAAAAAAACAATCCGGTCCTGATTTTTGATTTTCTCCTGGTGAAGATTATTGAGAACTCTGCGAATCCGATCGATTCTCTCCATTTCGGTCCTAAGGTATATCTATTGCTTATTTAGAAGTCGCAATACTGGTTTAATATAAACTGGGCCAATTATCCAGAATCCGAGGGGAGGGAAACATGCTTGAAGCTACAATTCATGAAGAAGCTGCAGCAGTGCTCAATCGATTACAGGAAAAGCATAAAGGTCTTAAAGAAAGGCTGCAAAAAGCTTACGGTTATGCAGTTTTTCCTTCAGTAGGAAGAGCGGGGGTTGTTTTGGGAGGGGCTTATGGTCACGGTGAAGTTTTTGAAGGTGGTAAACCGGTGGGTTTTGCAACCATGAGTCAGATAACGGTTGGTGTTCAGATAGGAGGGCAGACCTTCACTCAAATACTTTCTTTTGGCAATAAAAAGTCTTTTGAAAGATTCAAAAAACGGGGAAAACTGGGTTTTACAGCTAATGCATCGGCTGTGATGGTTAAAGCAGCAGCAACTGCCACCAACAATGTTTCAGATGTGCAGGCTAGTGCTTATTCAATGGGAGGAATGTTACTAGAGCTCTCACTTGGAGGATCAAAATTCATGTTTATTCCACCATTAGAGAAATTGCCTCAAAACAAACCTGCCCCAAAGGAACCTTCACCCGAAAAAACAGAGCAGCAATCGATGGAAGTATCAAAAGAAGGCAGTTCTACTGGCAAAAGTGAAGAACTTAACTCATCTTTGGGTTCTTCAATAAAAGATGGGCTGGGGCAGTGGGCAACAAAACAGATAACAAAAGTACCGGTATTGGGAAAAATCCTGCCTCATAATGGGAAGCATAAAAAATCACCAATAGAAACGATTGCTGGTATGGTGACTGGAGCTAAAAAGGAGCTCTCTACTAATCGGGTATTAAAGCAGGAGGTGGAGGCGACTCTTAAAATGATAGAGGAGGCTCATCCACAGTTTAAGCATTCAATGGATCAGGCGTATGGTTACGCAATTTTTCCTTCGGTGGGAAGAGCCGGGCTCGTTGTTGGTGGAGCATACGGAAAGGGCGAAGTGTTTGAACAGAAAAAACTGGTTGGTTATGCTGGGATAGTGCAATTAACTATAGGAGTGCAGGTTGGTGGAGAGACCTTTGATGCTGTGGTTCTGTTTGCAGATAAGGAAGGATTGGATAGATTTAAACAGGGTAAGATCGGATTCGCGGCAAATGCCGGGGCAGTAATCGTAAAAGCGGGTGCTGAAGCTACCACAAAGTATCAGGCTGATAAAGTTTACATCTTTTCTCAAGGAGGTCTTTTGATTGAGGCTGCAATTGGTGGTCAGAAATTTGTTTTCCGGCCTGCAGTGTTAACTCGTAAACAACCAGCAGAAGTTAAATAGTGGTGTTTGTGAATACTGATTGTGGCTAAGCCAAATTGTTCTGATAAGAATGTTTGCGAAATTCATGGATAAGGGGCTCTTAACGATGATTGCAGTTGCACTCCTGAAAAGTATTCAAGACACCATAACTGGTTTAGGGAGAATCGGTCAGAAGTTGCGCTCAACTGTTAAGGAGCGAAGAAAAGAAACAGACAGAAGGAAGGAAAAGAAACAGCTTTCAGAAAATCAAATGAATCTTCTTCATACCGATGCACAAAGCCAAAACGTTAATGATAGCGATAAATTTCCATTACAGCAGGAGGAAAAACCAGAGATATCATCGGATATGTTTCTGGATGTTCCGCAAATAAAATCTGATGAGATTAAACTGACTTTAGAGGATCTGGATGCGCGGGTGGCTTTACAAGCAGAGCTTGCCGGAATGGTTAAGATAAATGTGGGAGTCAGTGCAGGGATAAGGAAGCTGGACCTGGATATAAAGGGATTAGATCTCAAAGCCCTATTAAAGGTGAAATTGAAAAATGTAAAAAAGATTTTTAACCGTGCATTGGAATCGCTAGATAAAAATCCCGATATTTTGAAAGACATGAGTGAATCTTCTGGATCTGGAAAGTCAAAAAAAGTGGGTTCTTTTTTTAATGAGAAGCGTAGTACCGGGAATGGTACTAAAAACGAAAATGACCAGAACAATAAAAAAGCAGAGAACAACTTTGAGAGTGAAGAAGGGAAGCATAAAGAAATAGAATTCGATGATAAATCATTCAATTTCAGTAATCAGCAGAAAAATAGCAGACCCGAAGAAAGGAATGACACTCGAGATGGCCATGAGAGTATTATCAAAGAGAAAAAATCTGATAAGACGTATGAGGAGGTTGAAAAAAAGAAAAATGGTGTGGAGAAAATTACAAAGGTTGTATTATCATCTGGGCTTGCGGATGGAGGTAATACCGAGACTTCAGTTGCAGGTATTAAGCAGGCTATAGAGGGGAGGAGTAGTGTAAGGAAAAATGGTGTGTTTCGTTTTTTTCGATTAAATCGGTGTTTGTGAGAATCAGATAG
>JAAYPC010000253.1 GCA_012519985.1 Fibrobacter sp. | reverse complement strand
GAGGCGGCACCCAGATTTGAACTGGGGATGAAGGTTTTGCAGACCTCTGCCTTACCACTTGGCTATGCCGCCCTGAAAAATTTCGGGCTTTATAAAAAATAGGGTTTCCGTTATTAAGGGAAACCCCATAAATTTCAAGCGAGAGACGAGATTTGAACTCGCGACAGCCACCTTGGCAAGGTGGAGCTCTACCACTGAGCTACTCTCGCAAAAAAGGGACTTCTAAAATAGTATTAGCAAAAATTGATGTCAATATCTGATTATAAACTTTTTTAAAAATAGTTTCATTGCAGCGCAATGTGATATCTGCTTCTTTTAAGAAAAATCATTGCCAGACTCTGCCTTTTTCAAAACACATTGTTATCTGCATAGGATCTTTTCTCATTATTACTACTTTTACCGCTATATAGAAGATAATTTCCGATGGCTGATAAAGCACATAATAATGTAAAATGATAGTCGGTTCAATTCACATTAAATGGAGATAATTTATGTTCGAACTTAAGGAAATGATATCCGATTTACAATTTAATAATGAAGAGTATGCATATCTGGCTATGACTTCAAAATTCGAAATGCAATTCAGAGATAAACTGGCATTCTCCCTGTTTGAAAAACTCCAGAAGGATGAACTATATGTATGCCGGGAATGGAACTTAAAATCAAAAAAAAGACGAATAGATATTGGAATCGTCGATTCAGAGAACAATCCAAAATATCTTATCGAAATTAAAGCAACCAATGCTCAGCACGGTTACACCGGTTTAGAAAGGGGCTTCCTGAATCATATCAGGCAACATATAAACTCTCTGGTATCACAAATTGAAGAACTGCGTAAGGAATATCCAAATTCCGAAATTTTTGGAATAATGACAGGAACACATCCTGAAGGCATAATTAGGACACATGATTTTATGGTTGGCAGTTGTTATTCCCCTCCACAGGATTCCAGCCTTCTGGAAATCAGAAAAGCATACAGCAATACAGTAATAGATACAATTAAAAAATCCGCTGGTGACAGGATAGAAATTTCTGAACTTATCGAAATACGATTAGGGGAGTTTTATCGGGTACCAATTTCTCTTTTGATCTATCTTCTGAAGATATAATTGTCATTCATCATACAAACGAGATCCGGATTCTGGTTTCATTTTTGCAACTATACCTGGCAAGAACCACTTACAATATTAAGTAATACCTTTTCTGCGAACTAATTTCGGAGCTAAAAATGTGCGGATTTGACCATGTATTGTGGGGAGGCGGATTTCTCATGATGATTATCTGGACTGTTCTTCTTATTGTCTTATTGATATGGATTTTCAAAGCTATCCAGAATCGAAGCAACAAACCTGTCTCAACCAGTCTGAAAAATGAAACACCCCTGGACATACTTAAAAAAAGATATGCACGCGGAGAAATAAGCAAAGAAGAATATGACAGAATAAAAAAGGATCTCCAGGGATAAGAGTTAGTAAATGAGATAAATGTTTTTTCTATCCAGCCCTGTATTCACCACTTCGATTCCTTTTTCCGATTCATTTTTACAATCACTTGATAGCACACCGGTAAATAGCCTGCAACCATCAAAAGAAAGGGGTTCATCATCCTTCAATTGTCGAACTTCAGTATGTGAGAAATTATTAGGAAGTGGATCATGACAAGGCGTTGCCATTTTTTCAAACTGAGCAACCTCAACACTAAAAGAAAAACACCCGTCTGTGGGAAGCCCCTTTTCTCGGTTAAGAATATCTTGTGCTTTTGAAAATCTGCCCCAATTACAGGAATAATCGGGAAACGAAATCGCGTTTGCCTCAAGCTCAGCCATCCCCTCATTAAGATCACAAAGACGGTAGGCCCGAAATAACCTGTCGTTTATCGCATAATCGGAGGGAGTATATTTCTGAGGAGCTTTACTGTCATTCATTTATAAGTTGAAAAATATCATCGAATTTAAAATCTGTTATATCATCTGATGCGATTATATTCTTATTTTCATTGTCGTTGATAAGATAACCAGCCTCAAGGTCATTATAAACCTCAATAAAAAGTGTTTTATTACCGCTTGGAGAATCAAAAGCAATGAATACACCTCCCTCTTTAGTCGGTGCAATTCTATCAGGCATTTTTTCATAGACTTCGAAAATCTGCTTACATATTTCACTTGCTTTTAATTTGCATGCCATATTCGGCTCCGGAACACCTTCTTCAACCCAATGGGTTGGAAGCCGAATGGAATTAAGAATTTTTGATTCTATTTGATCAAGAACACTTTTACCTTTTGTATAGATATGTGAAGGGTTACAACCAGAATTTCCTGTATTTCTTAATTTAATCAAAATTATGTTATCAAACAAAAAATTAATATCATCCCTAGTTGACAATTCTTTTAATAACCAGTTGTTGTAACTGGAACTGCCTGTATTAATTGTCCACTCAATTTGAGAACTGATAGGTGTTTGAGTCGCATCAGTTTGTCCATTTATGCAACAGGTTGAAAACATTATTATTTCTTCCTTATCAGTTTATTCAGCAGTTCAATAGAATACTTGAAATTGCTTACGAAAGATTTTGAAGCATTCTCCATAGAATTTGCTTTTTGATAATCAAAATTCAAACGAAGGATTCTCTCTGTTCCTATATAATCATAAATTACATTAACCGAACAATCTGCAAGTCCAAAAGTATGCCTGATTAACTTACTTACCAGCGTTCCATTGCAGAGCCCATTATACAAGCTTGTTATTTTATCGTCATTTTCAATCTCGTCTACAGTAAAAATCTCTTCAGGGTCAAGCTTGAAAACGAAATTGCAACCAGCAGCACCTACAGGGGTATGTTCTAAAAGTTTGTACATTCCCAAAGCAAGTTCAGCAATATATGCCATAGTTTCTTCATTGAACTCTTTCGGAATGAGTATAAGTCTGCCATTATTGGGATCAATGATGATCTTCTCGTAATTCATACGAATTGAAGAAGTGGCACCTGCAGATGCGATTTCAATATTACAATTATCCGGTATTTTTTCCGGAAAATGTTTCCTAAGCCAATAAGGCTGTATAATGGCTGGGTTCCATGCGCCTATGGCTATAAAATTTGACTGTTCTGGTAATGGTTTGCTCATATATTGATAATACGACTATTTCATTTAAAAATTAAGTAGGTTGTAGTGTAAAAAAAATAAGTCTTTGTCCCTTTTATCCTGAAGCAGTTATTTCATAATTCTAATTCATATCAGCGCCTCCCCTATGGCATTTTTTATATAACCGGGGTGACGATCCTGCCCGATTTGCGTAAAATGTAACTATTATCCTATCATAGTAAAACTTGCTGTTCCGATGATAAATCATGATGGTTTAAAGAAATACCTAATCTTTTGCACACATCATGTAATTTGTGGGAAAAATTTCCAAGCCTTTTTGCAAGATGAACTGTTCAAATAAATTTTAATAGCGGCACAACTGACCTACAGTCCACACAACTATTATAGTCACAAATTTTTCAAAAGATGATTGTGAGGCTGAATAATTTCAAATATAACAATCACCTCAAATCAAAAACTTACACTCGCCAAAATCCTCAACCCCAACAACTGATCAAACATCGT
>JAAYPC010000038.1 GCA_012519985.1 Fibrobacter sp. | reverse complement strand
ATCCGCTCATTCAGGGCATACAAGTCAACAGCAAGCTTGCTCTTATCTACTTGTGAGGATGCTGCTGAGATCCGTTTCTGAGAGCGTGTGACTCCGCCATCCCATATCATCTGGTTTACTTCAATGGCGCCCGAATACTGGAATTTGCTGATCTCTTCTATACCTGGAAAGTTAAACGGAAGCTGCATTACTTCTGTTTGAGCAGTACTCTTTGCGTATGCACTTACCTGTGGCAGATATCGAATGTTAGCATTTGTATTATCCAGGCGCTCATTGTTTCTGATTAGCGGCAATTTGGAAGAAAGCGGATAGTGTTCAGCCGCCTTATTCCAACAGGTCTCCAAAGTGAGCTGAGAATAAACTGACGGCACAGCAATGCATAACAGATTTACGATTAGAATGACAGTTCGTTTCATTTTATTCCGGTCCCTTTTTCACCATGGAAGAAATCCATTGCGGTATTAATGCTTTACGTTCCTGCACCAGTGCCATGAAATGTTTTTGATCGAGTTTGCCGACTTTTCTTAATACAGGAGCCATCAGGAATGGTGCTACAGTAAGCCCAACCACATTTATGACAATATGTAGCGGGTTAAGTAAACGCAATTGTTCGGAGTAGTCAGATGACATAACCTGCTTAAGGAAGAATGACTTTTTAATTAATGTCTCAATGCCAAGTTTTTTAATGAACTGTTCCGGATTGGACTTGATTTGATTTACAATAAAAAGAGGCAGATCCGGTTCCTGAGATAATTTATCAATGTAGGTGGCTATCAGATCTTCAATTTTTTGTTCAAGAGTTGTTTGTTCATTGTTGAGAATTGATGCTACTCCTGCAATGAAAAGACTGAGATTCTCAAGCATGATAATTTCAAACAGTTTTTCTTTACTGCGAAAATAGTAATGAAGCAGAGCCTGGTTGATACCGGCTTCAACTGCGATATCCCGTGTGGTTACTGCGGCAAATCCTTTGCTGGTAAACAGTTTGCGGGCTGCTTCTTTGATCTTTTGTTCAGTTGAAGAGTTGTCAGTTTTATCATCTTTTTTTGAGTTAGCGATCTTTTTCATACCCATCCTTTTTGTTACTTTTGTAATAATTATAATTTAATCAGGCGGATTAAGCAACAGATTTAATCAAATGATTAAAAAAAGTGTATGTGGAAGATTGGATTATTGTTTACAAGTCATTGCCTGCCAACAGGATATAAATTTTAATTATCCCGAAAACAATCGTACAAAACTAGCATCATTTTCACTACTATCCAACGGATTATAAAAAAAATTGATTTTAAATGAGTTTGGGCGAGGTTTGGAATGTTATTTTTCTAATGTAGGAGATGTATTATAAACTTAAAGCCTGTTATATTACGAAACATCAGTTATAGCAGTGCACTAATCAGCAATACGAGGTTTGAAAATATCATGAAATCAATGAAATGAATGCGAGCGCTCCAACAGATTGGAACATCTTTCTTGAGTAAATGAACTGATCATTGAATTTGATTTTTTAATGAATTCTATCCGGATGTGGTTATCAATGAGACCATAAGTTCAATAATTGTTACAATAGTGTTAGGTTATGAATGCAGAGGTTATTTTGAAAAAAGAAAAATTACAAATAGAAAACATACCCGCCGTTTTTTATGGCGAAGATTCTGAAAAACTGTATTTATTTGTTCATGGGAAGCTTTCTAAAAAAGAGGAGGCTGAGAATTTTGCAAATATAGCAGTAAACGCTGGCTATCAAGTATTAAGTTTTGATCTTCCTGAGCATGGTGAACGAAAAAATCATCCGTATAAATGCACCGTTCAAAATGGTGTTCATGATTTAACTGTCATACATGAGTTTATTAAAAATAAATTCGCGAGTATTTCTTTATATGCATGCAGTCTCGGAGCTTATTTTAGCCTGGTTGCATACCCCAGGCGGTTGAATTTTTCAATACTTGTTTCATGATTCATTTTTAAAAAATCCCTTTTACTGTTATACTATAAATTGCCGGTAAGGGATTCTTCCTTTAATCCCATAGCCGTAAGGCTTAATTCCGATTGTTAACAAAATATATGCGATGCTTCATAAAGTCTCCCGATGTACATCGGGAGACTTTATGATCTCATAACGCCACTGTAGATCTTAGCTCCAATCTTAGTTCTTTTAAAAAAATCGCGTCCCTGCGGGACTTCTTAGTCCCCTTCCGGTCCTAAGTCCCCATTTGGGGGATTTAGGGGGCTGGAGCGTTTCTTTGATCAGCTTCACTTGCTGACAAATACCTGAACTCTAAATCCTGATTTCAAACAATCCCTTGTTTATAAATGATTTCAGATTCCGTGATAATGCAGGTTGTTCGAAATAATCGGTTGTAAGTTTTTTAACCAGTTCCCCGGTGGGAATAATATTCATCCCAGATACCCAGGGTTGATTAACAAGTGTATCGAGTTCTCTCTTAATGATTTTTTCAACCTGCTCCTGGTTCAGCGAATCAAACCATAAAATTTCCTTAAGCAAATGGATCAGTTTTTCGGGAATCCCATTTCTGGCAAGCAGTTCTTTGAGTTTATCCGGATTCGGATTAGTTGCTATGTTTTTTGGCTTCTTGCCAAAACCCACAGTTACTCTGCTGGACTCCATTGTCAGACTGAGTACAAAAACGGTGTTTGAAGCGAAAACGGTTCTGCCGTCCGGATCAGGAAAACTTCCTTCAGAGAATAAATTGATGAAGAAATCGATAATCTTCTGGTGTGCCAGGTTGAATTGATAAAGGTATACGATTGAGTTAGGGTGCTGTTTTAAATGAAGAGGCAGCATCCCTCCGATATCGCTTCCTGTATATCCACTGCGACTTCCGATAAGACGGTTAAGATCGGTTTCATCAGTAAGCGTAGCCATGTTAACAAAAAGAAACCGGTCTTTCTCATCAGGCCAAAGCGTATCAGCCAGGGCTCTGGCAGCTTCGGTTTTCCCTGACTGCGGTTCACCTGCAAAGCAAACAATTCTTGGAAGAGAAGATCTGCGAAGGCCAAGCTTCTGATCAGCGGCAATAAGGGATAAACGCTCAATTATGTTTTCATGAACAGATAGCTTTTTACGAAACGAATCAGAAATGTCGTTTAGAAAAGAACCTCCACCATTTACCGGCCCATTTGCCTCAATCCCGGACATCTGATCTATAACGCTTATTATATGTTCTTTATTAACTGTTATATCATTGTTATTCTTCGAACTCAGTTGCATTTCCATGCGTGCCATTGCACAAGCCTCATCTACCACATCGATTGCTTTATCAGGGAAGTGGCGGTGCCTGATGTGGCGATCAGAAAGTTCGATGGCGGTATCAAAGATATCATCGCTTAATTTAAGATCATGGTGAGTCTCCCAGAGTGGTTTTCTGGCCAGAAGTACCTCACGGGTCAGTTTTTGATCGATTTCGCTCAGGTAAATGGGGGAGAACCTCCGTTCCATAGCCGGATCTTTCTCAATCGATCTTGCATATTCACCAGTAGTGGTTGCACCGATCAGGCGAAGGTCTCCTGTTGCCAGAGCCGGTTTCAGAATATTGGAACCGTCAAGACCATGCTTGCGATCTCCAGCTCCCATTAAAGTATGAAGTTCATCTATAAAAAGTATAACCGACTGATTTTCTTTAGCTTCCTTTACAATCTCTTCCATGCGCCTTTCAAAATCACCCCGGTAAGTGGTTCCGGCTACAAGAACACCCACATTAAGTTCAACAATCATTTTATTTTTGAGAGTATCGGGTACTTCACCCCGTACAATGCGCTGGGCAAGTCCCTGTACAATTGCGGTTTTTCCCACTCCAGCTTCACCAAGAAGAACAGGATTGTTCTTTTCGGTGCGCGAAAGGATACGGACCATCCTTTCAATTTCTTTGTCCCGACCAACAATGGGGGCAATTTTTCCGGAAGCCGCCTGCCGGGTAAGGTCAACACCAAACTGTTCCAGCGTATGTCCGGAAGGTTGGGAGCTCCAGGAACCGATTGTGACTTTCTCTTTTTTTCTATCATCTGTTTCCAAATCGGTATTTGACTGGACTGTGCCAATACACCGATCAATGAAAGAGATTGCTTCTGATACAACCGGGTCGGAGCTTCTTTTCTTCGGATAAAAATAACGTTTGGAAGTACTGTCTGAATGGGAGTCAGGAATTTTCGTTTCCAGTTTCGTTTCAATAAAATCGATGGAGGGTAACTCCTGGTCGCGGTTGCTAATAGCACTGAAGACCTGGCTTTTCAGATCAGATAGGATCTCTTTTTTGTCTTCAGGTATCGTTTTTTTCATTAAATTCAGGCGATAGGAGATATCCTCTTTTTTAAAGTAATCAGGGTCAAGAATAATGTTGTAAAGAATCTCAAACTCCATGTATATATCAAAGGCATACCACCCTTTTTTCAGTGCGATAATCCATGCCCGCGCTGTTTCCTGTGGGTATCCAAGCCAGCAGAGTGTCTGCCCAAACAAATACCACAGGTAATCATAATCCGGTTTTTTCTCCAGAAGTTCCCTTATCCAGGCACACCCCTCGGCATAACGCTTTGATAAAAAGAAAGCATCGATAGCGTGTGTTACTATCTCATCGATATCATCAATTTCTTTTGAATGTCTAATGCCTTCCCATTTAAGATCGGAGGCACTGATTCTTCCTGAAAGATAATATGCTATGCTTATGACATCATCATATCTGCCGATAATCAAAAGGGCTTCAGCGAAATCAGTAATACTGTGGATTTCTCGTGAAGCCTGAAGAAACTGTTCAGTGTATGATACAATCAGCTTTGCGATATTCCTCTTTTTTCTTAAATATTGTTCATCATCCCTGTCTATATGATGAAGTCTGACATGCAGATCAATAAGGAAATAATTTACAATAGCATCCTTGTTTAAATAAGTGCTTCCAGGAAGTTGATAGTTGATATCACGGTCAAATACATATCTGAAGTGTTTAAGAATTTTGGGATCATTAATCCGCCTCTGTGTGACTGCAAACCATGCATGGGCATCAAGATTATCAGGTTCTTCCTTCAGAAACTGCATTGCAATCGATTTTATTTCATCTGAAGATCTTTGTTTTTCCCGCAGGGAAATTAATTGTTCATTAAAATGTGATGATGATTTTTTTTCTTCCATAAGAAAATCTTCCCTTTGTTTATGGTAATTGGAAAAAATTCCAAATCATAAATCTTTCTAATCAAATTCCAAATTACAAATCTTAATTCAAAGTAAATCCCAAATTACAAAATCCAAAACCGGAACAAGAGATTAAGGATAGTTGAAGTATTTCAAATTGGACTTTTTTCATTTACTGTCCTCTTTTAAAATTCGATAATCAGTTTTTAGGATTTGGTACTTGAGTCTGGAATTTAATTGGTATTACTATACCATCATAATTTCCCTTTTCAAGAACAGCATCTCGTACCTGGCTGACAATCAGATCATCAATAAATGTGTCGATATCTCTTTTATCCGCTGGAATTTCTAAAAAGCGGATTGTTAATTGATGCGGTAAAGATTCTGAAAAGCTTACATTAATTCCTTTGCGTTGATAATCATCACTGAGCGCTTTCAGCTTGGCTCCGATAATCTCTGTGACAATTTCAGAAGAATATGGCTGTAAAGGGATAAGCAAAGAAAACAGACCGGTAAAGACCTGAGAGAGTCCTTTTTTCTGCAAATCTGTGATGACCCGCTTTTCTTCATTTATACTGTCCGCAGGGCAAGAAAAACCGATTGTCTGAGAGCGGTCTGAAGTATCGTGTTTCACCACAAATACAGCATCGGCCGCTGAAACTAATCGACCGGTCAAAGGATCGCTATATGATCCGTGTTTAAAAAGCTGCTCAAAGAAAACCTGTACCGAAAAATGAGCATCGGTTAAATTTGCAACCACGATAAGTGAATGAGGTTGGCGTTTAAGTCTTGCGGTGAGAATGCCACCGTTGTCAAATCCGCTGTATCCCGGTGGCGGTCCAATAAGTCGGTGAAGCGCCAGATAATCACCAAATTCCGAGCAATTGACAGTCATGACACGATCATTCTGACCTGGCCATAGAACCGAAGCCAGCGCTTTGCAGCAAGTAGATTTACCGGTACCTGGCAGTCCATACATCAGAAGGGTCATTGGAGTATCTGGGTTTTTAAGAGACAAATTGTATCTTAATACCGCTTCAGCCATGCGTTCAACCGCCTTATCCTGACCAATGATATGTTCGCGGAACTGTTCGGTAATCTGCTTGACTGTAGGTTTACTGAATGTTTGTTTGTCATTATTATCCGGTTTAGAAATAACTGCATTTCCGGTCCATTCGGAAAGCACCTGATGAATATCTTCCGGACGCAGTTTCCATAACCCGTTCTTGTCTGCACTGCGAAGAGTACGGATCATAGCACCGGCTTCATCAAGAAGATCGATCGCCTTGTCCGGGAATGAGCGGTTTCTTATGCGAGAAGCGGTCAAATCTACAGTTAAGATAATAAGCTCATCGCTGATGTCTATTTGATGATTTTCCCGCCATAGTTTGCTTCTGCTCTTAAGCACCTCAATTGTCGTTGCACGGTCCATCTCCGACACCATTACAGGTGTAAAACGTCTGGCCATGGCCGGATCTTTCTCTATCCTTTTATTATACTCAAGCAGGGTAGTGGCACCTGCAAGCCGTAGTGTTCCTTTAGCCAGAGCAGGCTTTACAATGTTTGCGGCATCAAGAGTTCCATCGTTAGCAGCACCTGCTCCCATTATTGTATGAAGTTCATCGACAAAAAGAATACATTCGGGATTGGCAGCGGCTTCCTTGATAACATTTGTTAAACGACTCTCGAAATCACCACGGAAAGTGGTTCCAGCTACCAGTGAAGTCATTGAAAGTTCAAATACTTTTTTGTCTTTTAAGAAGGAAGGTGCCGAACCGGATACGATACGCTGGGCAAGTCCGTAAATTATTGCTGTTTTTCCTGTTCCGGCCGGCCCAAGAAGCACCGGATTGTTTTTTTCCATACGAAGAAGGATACGTATCAAAGAATCGATCTCGGCATCACGTCCTACAATTGGCGGTAATTTTCCTTTGGCGGCAAGCTCGGTAACATCAATTCCATACCTCCTGATTGTGTTGAGATCAGATTTAACATTCCCTGAAACAATAACTACTGGTTCGTTCTGTTCTTCCGGCTCCACCTTTTCATTTGCAGGCTTATAAGGGTATTCACCCTGAGTTTCCGGTAACCAGATTTTTTCATAGTCGATAAGGTGGTTTGGCTGTAAAGGAGGGAGCTTTACTTCCAGTTTGGTTTCGATATAGGCTTCATCCAGGATTGCTTTATCACGGTAACCTATGGTCCGATAAATTTCCTTGCAAAGGCCCTCTGCGACAGGTTTTAATTGCTGAGGAAGAGTTTTCTTGGCTTCTTCGATTCTTTTAACAAGAGCTTTCTTTTTCGTCGCATTCGGGTCCTTTATTTGATTACACAGCTCATACAGATACGTCGGCCCATCATCATCCCACCCTTTTTCAATCAATCCATTTATCCACTGGCGTGCAGCTTCCTCTGGCTGATTCAGATAACAGTAGATTTTTCCCAATAAATCATAGGCAAGCCAATCTTCGGGGTTATTTTTCAAATGCGCGATATAAAAATCACGTGCTTCCTCCAGTTTCCAGGTGGCCATAAAAACTTCATGCAACGATTCTATAATGCTGAAGATGAATTCGTCTGAATCATAATCATCATAATCTGTTTTGTCCAGGCCAGGTAATCCAACTTCTTTACCGCTAATTAATTTCAGGCATACTTTACCAATAGTAAAAGCTTCATCGAATAATCCTAATCTTACCAATGCATCGATATATGAATCGACAAAGATGACCGGATAACCCGCCTTGAGCACTTTTGTCGCATATTTGTGATAACGCCGGGCAATATCATCGAAGTCCGGGTTCTCCTCTTCTCCATAAGAAGTTTCGCGGGTAGCACAGCTATAGGTGTACATTGCCAAATCGATAACCTCGCGCGGGTCTTTAGCAAGAGTATCATTGTAATGGATGTCGTGATCCATGATAAATTCTGCATGGGGAAGGAAAGAATAGTCTTTATAACCTCTGTTTTTTACATGCATGGCAAGACAATGCAAGTCAAGATTCTCAGGAGCAAGTATCAGTGCTTGTTCTACTAATTCGATGGCCTTCTCTGATTCTTCATTCTGCCAGTACTGCAGTGCTTTATCGTAGAGTTCCTGGACGTTGTTTGTGGACATGATGGGTTCTCCGTGTGTTTAAGAAAACTTTATAAAGTGGTAAATACACAGGTATCTGATGGAAAAAATACCTGATATTATCGAATCGGAAAAAATAAGAACTAATATTAAAACAATATCTAATCAGAAGGAATCTGAAAAAATATCTAAACGAAGAATCGGAAATGTTGAAAAACTCCTTGTTCTTCAGGAGCTTTTCTGAATAGATATTATTTCTGATTCTTTTTCTGTTGTTTTTCTGATTTCCGGTTAGTCTTTTGATTCGATATCAGTGTAGTTAAAACGTGAATATTACACCAATCAAAAAAGACAATCTGGAAAAATCCAACAGGAATAGGCAAAACAGAATGCGAAATTATTAATGACAATATAAATTGGGAAGTAGGGCAGATTGCAAGAAAATAATGCTCCTAAATCCGCCCCCAAAATCCCCCAAAGGGAGATTTTAGGATTGCATAATGTGACCAAGTAGCTTGATTTGTGGGTCTTAGCTCCCCCTTTGGGGGTTGGGGGGCTCGGTTCGGGTGATTAGAGGGAATCGGGGAAAAATTGTTAACAATCGGAAATAAGCCTTACGGCTATGAGATATAAGGGGCGCTCTTTTTGTCAAATTTTTAAAATCCTATGGGGTGGCAGGAATGGATTTATAGTGGCAGGATGAGATAACAACTCAATCAGAGATCACTGCTCAACAGAACAAACATGCCAGTAACCTCTTTCGTAATTAAAGATTTCATTCTATATTAGATGAGGTTCAGACCGAAAAAAAAGACAGGATTTTCATGAGTGTTTCTATGGTAAGAGAGCTATTGGCAGCGACATGGGTTATTGTTTTTTGCAGTTTTTATGCTTCAGCTCAGATAAAAGTAGCCTGTATCGGAAACAGTATCACTTCAGGTTATTCCAATACCGGTTATTCTTATGTACCAACACTTACTACTTTATTGGGTAGTGGTTACACGGTTGTAAATTACGGTGTGAGTGGAACCACTCTGATGAAAAAAGGTAATCAACCTTACTGGAACACCTCTGCATTTAGAGAAGCCTTAGCTTCAAATGCTGATATTATAACCATAAAGCTGGGTACCAATGATTCAAAAACGGTCAATTGGAACAACTCTCATAAGCAGTTTAAAGAAGATTATCTGGCGCTTTTAGATACTTTGTTGGTTTCAAATACCGGAAAACCTGTAATCTATCTGGTACTTCCGGCACCGATATTTAATAATCCGGTTGCGAATTCCTGGGGAATGAGAGACAGTGTCGTTATTAATTGCATAGTTCCTTTAATCAGGGAGATTGCAGCAGACCGGGGATTAACAGTTGTTGATGCATATACACCACTGAAACAGTTTGGCAACTACTTTACTGTCGATGGGGTTCATCCGGACAGGAATGCCGCAGACAGTATAGCACATTTTATTTACAGGGCTATTACTGAGAAGACTCAGACAGAGTATAGTCGCTTTAAAACAATAAAAAGACAGGAAACGAGACGGGTTTATTCAGTCTTAAATGGGGCATACATACCGGACTTTTTTACAAAGCTGCCCCCGGGTTATCGTTATGAGCTTTCTTTGTACTCTTTAAATGGTGTATTGATAGGCAAAATGCCTTTTCTCGGTTCAACTGGTTCCAAAGCACAGGTTAAAAACATGCTTGATAATACCCGCGGTACAGGGCTTTTAGTAGCAAAACCAACAGGATATTAATGTCGCCTGGGACAGTGGTTGTGGAAACGGGCAGGTTTCAATAGATCTTGCTTCACGCTTCAATTCTATTGAAGCATCTGATATAAATGAAAATCAAATTTACAATTCTTACAGACACCACAAAATTCACTATTCGCTACAAAAATCAGAGAAAACCAATTTCCCGGACAATTATTTTGACCTGGTTTGCGCAGCACAATGTTTGCATTGGTTTGATCTGGAGGCGTATTTTTTGATTTTTCATTTTATTGTGGTAGAAATTTGTAAAGAATCGATTAAATCGTGTAAAATGGAGAAAAACATGTTGAATAACTCATCTGAAAAAACTATCAGCAAAGACAGCAGTGTAATAAGTTTTCCTACATTTTGCTGGCGGATTATATCCATGCACATGCTTGCGTATCTGATTTGTGGAACCGTTGCGCAACTGGCATTCAATTATCAGGACTTGATGAAATCCGATACATTGTCTTTGATAATGCGCCCTTGGGAATCGCCGTTGGTAGCATTAGGCCCGTTACTGCAATCTATAAATGGATTCTTTATGGCTCTTATCCTCTATCGAATAAGGCATCTGATTATAAATGTCAAGAATGGCTGGTTTACACTTTTCTTAATTGTTGCCGGATTTTCCATATTTGCTCCACAAGCTCCGGCTCCTGGTACTTTTGAGGGTTTCATTTACACTAAATTACCAATATTTGAACATATTATCGGTCTTCCTGAATGTTTGCTATATTCGTTGTTTTTTTCACTCGGGGTTTATAAATGGTATCAAAAACCGAAAAGGATCTGGAACACTGTTTCGATAATCGGTATAGTCTTAATAACTCTTATGAGTCTGCTTGGAACACTGGCAAGCTTTGGAGTTATTAAACAGGCATGATTAGGATAGAGGCAATGAGGAACTGGGGTTATCTCGGCCCAAGTTTCGACTTAATTTTTTACCAAATAAGCCCAGGAAAGATTTTGGTTCTTTTTTATGATATTATTTTGATATTAGTTCCTGCTTTTTGATTGAATTAATAACTTGGCAATAGCTAAGTAGTTTTAAATATCTTTTGGTATCAGTTTTTAATAGAAGCATAACAATTAACCAAAGAGCATCAGCGATATGGATACCAATGACCTCAGTGACCAAGCCTACGAATTAATCTGGCAAGCAGCTAAAATTGACGATACGTTGAAAAGCATTTTGGGATCTACATGTTCAGAATGTGAAAACGAAGATGAATATCTTAAGACTGTAATGGAAATCATTGAAGAGATCGAAGAAGAAACAAACGATTATCTGGAAGAATGGGGTTTGGAGGAAATGTTTACTGTAGGGCAATACAGAAAACATCTGAAAAAACTGAAATTACAGGTAAAGGAAGTAATCGATGCCCAAAGATAAAAAACCTTTGAGGATCAATAAATTTCTTAATCCTTATGCAACCAAACTCTGCGGTAAACAGAGCTAAATATTGTGTTTGGCAAGAGAAAGGAGAATAAATGAATCGATTGCTATTAATGGCAACAGTTTTTTCTTTGTTTGTAACAAGGATAAACACACACGCCCAGGATACAATAAAATTAATTGAGGAAGAAATCAGGAATGCTAAAGAGAGTCCGGTAGTGATCATTTTGAATGCAAGGCAATTATTGTTATCAAAAATAAAGGAAGACGAGATAGATAAGGTTTCTGAGATTCTCAGTTATCTCAATAGCAGTATAGATACTCTCACATATGCTGCTTTTTATCCAATGGAGAAAGTTATGATCGATATTCTAATTTATCGTTTTTTTTACATAAAAAATATTGAAATACTATATTCGATGATGATACAAAGAGAAAGCAGAAAAATATACCCACATGAGGATGGTTTATATGCAGAATTGAATAAATTACTTGAAAAGCATAAAGATAAAATCGATGAGAAGTCAAAATCAAAGGATTTATCTGAGGTCGAAAGAGCTTTTTTAGGTTTGTTTATAGATGCAATAGTAATTGATGGCGAGAATCGACAAAAAATTTTAAATGAAAAAGCAGATTCGTTTCTTGCTGAATATCCTGGATCGAAGTTCGACAACTTTGTAAGAAACTATATCCGATACGTTTATAAACCATCTAAATTCGGTTTAGGATTCGCTTTTTTCTCTGGAAGAACGCTTTTGACCAGAGGCCTTAAAGAGAAATTTTCTCCCCATTCCCCTTTGGGTGTTATGTTTGATATCTATTACAGGAACTTTGTACTGTTTCTTATCGACCATATTGGCATTCCAAGTGATACCAAGAAGGATTTCTACGTCGGTGATGATACATGGAAAAAAGGAACTGCTGTAAACATGTTTCTGCCCTCTCTTGAATTTGGATACCAATTTAACATCTTAGATAGATTGTTCATCTCTCCATTTATTGGCATTTCTTCACAATGTTTTTCATCATGTAAAGTTGAAAGAGACAAAGGAAATGATATCTCAACACCTTGGACAGCAGCTTTTACTGCTGGTTTAAATACAGATATCGCCTTTCTTGTAAGGAAAGGCAGAACCAACTTTGCGATGGTTTCAATGAATGAAGCGGCATATTGGACTATACGAATACGAGCAGGATACTCAGATGCAAGATTTGAATCTAAATATGCAGAAGATTTTTCTGGAGGAGTAATTTTCTTTCAGATTGGAATTGGTGGTTTTGGTCGCCCAATTAAAAGGGATTTGTAAAAGCTGAGATGAACATTTAAAGAATGATAACTTCAGTAATACCAAGACTGCCCGGTATCCGGCAATTATTTCACATTCTTGGTTTTTCGGAAAAAGTTTCCTATTTTCCTTAAATTGCCAGATATCAGGTCGTTAATAAGACATTGTTCTTCCACTATTAAATCTGCATCCGGACAAGATATTAAAAAATGATTATCCATTTATGAATGATTTGTAGTATATAAATTATATACAAGTATGCATAATCTAACAGAACATCATCCCAAAAGATACTCCGGAGGAGTCATGGAAAGAACTGCAAATAAATTTTTACCTGTTCTTTTATTTTTCTCTATCTGCCTGGGATTTGAGAGTCTTCCAGCCCTGAAATGGGCTAAATCCTTGAAAGAGATTAATATTTCTCCACTTTGTCTGGCTGAGGCACCTTCCGGTCATATCATAGCTGCAGATTCTTCAAAGATAATTATAATGGATGCCGGTTCCGGGAAAGAAATGCGAACCATTAGCGGGTTTTCAAGGATAAACAGTATCGAGCC
Source organism: Fibrobacter sp. (assembly GCA_012519985.1). Classification (GTDB taxonomy): domain Bacteria; phylum Fibrobacterota; class Chitinivibrionia; order Chitinivibrionales; family Chitinispirillaceae; genus JAAYPC01. Next base: position 30,438 of record JAAYPC010000038.1, on the reverse strand, counting down.
GCTCGCCGGTGGTGGGTTTGTGATTTCTGACCTGAACAAAATAACCGTGCTGGATTCCTCTATGGAAGTGCAATGGTCAAAACCGGTTATGGGTGAACCGAATTTTATACTTAAATCGGTAAATCAGACCAGCGACAGCGGGTTTATCGCTCTGGCAGAGATAAAAAACGCTGTAGTGATGATAATAAAATGCGATCGTAATGGTGATACACTCTGGACAAGGACAAAAGGGGATACTACCCAAATGGCAGTATATAAGGGTGCAGGGGTGGTGGAGGTTGATGGAGTATATATTGCCGGGGGAGAATACTGCCCCGGGATATGCAAAGGATTACCAGGATGGATAACAGCCTATTCCCCACAGGGAAAGGAAATCTGGAGCAAAACCCGTCCCGGTTTTGGCATTTATAAATTATACCCCATTCAAAATTCTGTTTTGATTACCGGATCCACCGAAAATGGATCTTCATCGTTTATAGATCAACAGGTTTCGGACGATCATTTGAAAAAGATCAGTTGGTTTCCTGCCACCGACATTTTTGTGGTGCAAATAGGTAATGATGGGCAGGTGTTATTTGACACCAGTTACAGTTTCAGAACTGTTAATTTCGGTAAGTCGATACAGAAGGCAGGTGATGTTTTGATTGTAGCCGGTTATGCCGGGGTGTATGAGTTTATGGAAGGAGAAAGAGAGCAGGTGGTGTTTGCCACTGATCAGAGGGGCAGGGTCTTATGGAAAAAGGAATACAGGGTGATCACGAATTCATCCGCAATTGCAAAACTGCTTTCAGCAGGAGCCCTGGTTGTGGCAACCGCTGACTCTATTTACTTATATGGAAACCCGGCCATTTCCGGTGGCCATAAAAACAAATGGATTTCACCAGAAATGAAGATTGTTCAAATGGGAATGAATGGGAGGATAGCCTATACAATTAACCATTCATCGACAGTTATTATAAATCTTCTGGACCTGCATGGAAGAAAGATAAGAACCCTGGAAAATCGTTTCATGAAAGCCGGAGTACACTGTTTAAGTATCGATAACTGTACTCCAGGCAGTTATTTACTTGAAATGTGCACAGGAAGATCCAGAACGCTGAGCGAAAAAATTATAATAGGACAGAGCGACTGAAATCTTTCAGTATAAAACCATTGCTTGTCATTGTCTGCCTGCTGGGAAAGTAGTTACCTTTGTCCATCCAAGATTTTTATTCCCTATGATATACATTCCATCAGGAAGGGAGCTGATAGGAAATTCTCCTTTCCCATTGAAATCCGGAATGGTCTGAGCTATCCTTTTTCCATTTATGCTGGTGAGATAAACAGTATTGTGTTTTAAATCCATAGAACCTATAGTAAAAGAGATCCTGGAGCCACTCGATTTAACCGCTATTCTGTCGGGCTGGAGATTCCGTTTGCCATTTGTTGCAAAAGTAATTTTGGTAGTTGCAGTATCCCAGGAAAGTTTTACCATGATTGTATCAATTATACTGCTTGCAATAGCTACATTGTCTGCCATTGAAGGATGCCAGTCGCAACCGGTGTTCTCGACGTATGGGGGGTAAGATGCTTCAAACACCTGAGGATGATTTAATGAATTGTTTTCCTTCTCAACAACCTCTTTGACCAGTCTCTTAACTTTTTCATCTGTTGTGGAAACGCAGGAGATCTTTGCGGAAGGATAGTTAGTGATAATCTGGTCAAGTAACTTGTGGTAATTTTCCATAAAAACAGCTTCATCGGGGTGTGGATAAGTGGAAAAATCATTAGTTCCCAGGCAGATAACTACCAAATCGGGGATCCAACTGGTAAAATCCCATTTCTGATCGGAATCATCACCAAAAAGTCTTTCATAATAATATGAATAAGGTTTATCAGAGCGATTATTAGGATCGTTGAAATTTCTGACCACTCCTTTACCAGAGCATCCAAGAATGATGCTTTGTGCATGTAATGCCCTGGTGATAAGCATTGGGAATGCTTTATTGGCGCTAGTGAATCTATGCAGTGATTGTGGATCGCATGTGCGTTCCGGGCTTTCCACACCATAACCGGCTGAGTGAGAATCACCAAGAAATTCGATTTTACGGGAAGGTTTTGCAGGAGCCTCGCCAAGAGATTTTCCATCAGCCAGGTAAAGCCCGCCGAAAGTTGCTTTTGAATAGTGGTCTTCACTCCGCAGAATGATACGCAGTGTATGCATTGAAGTCGAAAGTCCGGTACTGAAAATATGTTTCTGGTTCGAGCCGCAGTTAATCACCGTATCAATCTGCCCGTCAATTTCGATATCGTACCATGCATTATTATGTGACATTTTCATTCCGATGGTTGGCCCAGGAAAATTAGCTTCGATGACTGTGCCCGACCAGTTGAAAACCGGCTTTGAAGGATCACTCATATCGAAACGACCGTAGTAGTTGATTTGAGGGTTATCGGCTGGAATAAGAGTATCAGCGATTGAATTGCTGCAGAATCCAAATATAACTATTAAAAGAATGGAGCTTATGCAGTTTAAGGAAGAAGCGTTTTTTTGCAATTGGAACTCCTTTTTTTGGAAATTCTCATGGTAATCATATAACCGGAGGGTTCTTTTTTACCTGATAACAAAGGATTTCACTTTCCTCCGTCCCCAAAGCAATATAATTACAGTTTTGAGTCGAATAAACAGGTTAGTTGGTGGGAGTAAATAGTTTCGGGAAAACAGCGATTGAGTGGTTTTGAAGATGCTTGGAAGATCGGGATCTTGAATGGGGACGGAGGAATTGTTTCAACATCACAATTTTCCTCCCTGATCCCCAAAAATTGCAATTATTTGGAAGAATCGCTTTTCCAGAATTAATCACGATGAACGGTATCTGGAATAACCACCCATTATTTCTTGCAGCTCAACTAAAACAATAATAAAGAATTAAAAATGCTGGATATAAAGGATCTTTTCTTTTAAAGTATCTGCAATTGCTGGTTGATTAGAACAGGTGTAACTTGCGAATAATCATTAAGTTACCATGGTAAAGGAGAGGCCGGGTGAGGATCTGATCTATCGAAAACAGATTAATCCTTCTTTCGATTCCTTACCGCTAGTATTTTGCTATACCTGAAAAAATGGACGATTCTATGGAGAAACATCCTTTTGCGGGATCTAAAGATCTTTGATCATACAAGTCCGTTTTATTCAGGTAATGTTTTTATCGATCACCGACTTAACTGCCTGGGAAATTTTTTCATGTCTGATTCTTTGCATCTTATTGATTTTCATAGAAATTGTTTCACCATTACTGCTGACGGAAATGGCGAACACAAGACATTTCTGATTCCTTCAAATAATGGTAAAGAGCCTAATAAGGTTCGACTTTTTTGTTCCTGTTCAAAAAAAGGATATGCGCGGTGTGAGAATGCGCAGAAATTACAGGAAATTTATACTTCATGCTTTAAAGAAACCGGTCATCTATCGCCAACAAATGATTTTGAGAAATCTTTTTTCTACTTATTGATTGAGCCGGTTACCAGGTTTTTAACTGATTCGGTTTTCTCAATAAAGGTGATTCAATCCGAAAATCAGGTTACCGTGATTAATCAGCAGAAAAGAGAATTTTTCCGATATTATTCTGCAGAAGATGATTGTGAGCGTTTGATAAGCCGGATCAGCCCAGCGGCTTTATCCAGGTTTACATTAATGAACATGGCGGCTGAATTTGTTCTAAGCGAACAGGAGAGGACTCTGTTGGCTTTGGGGCATAAGACCGGACGCCAGGTGATTGAAGATGGGTTCTGGTACAGACTGGCTTATCACTGTTACCGCGAGTACGATGTAAAGGATTGCCGCATCGAACCGGTAATTGATAAGAACAGCGGTGCTTTTTCGCTTCATTTGAGTATTGCCGGCAAGCTGAAATTGAGTGCTGACATACCACCACCGGCAGTGCCATTTATACTTCAGGTGTTAATGAACAATAAAATGGCTGATGGTTTACAAGTAAATAAAGATGAAACGGAACTGTATTTCCGTATCTGGAAAAAAGAGAATGAGGTCTGTATCGGTCCGGTAGTAAAAGGTATTAAAGACAGTCCGGTTGATATTGACAGCAGATTCATATATGGATCGTATCTGTATATTCCTGAGTACAATAGGTACTTTGTGTTAAGTTATCCCAGTCTCAAGCTTGCAGCTACAGGCTTGTGCACTGTAAGAAAAGTGAAAAAAGAGGAGTTCTCATCATTTCTGGAAAAAGAAGAGGAGAGATTATCCTTTGAGAGCCAGTCCGGTTCGGAGGGAACTGTGGCACTGGATCTTTTTGCGAATTCTCAGGCCAGGGGGTTTGGCAGAGTACTACATCCGGTTTTTATTGAATCTTTTGATCGGATTGAACTTAAACTTATAGATATGGTTGAGAAGGATTGCATATTGTCAGTTTCATACTGTGCAGGTAATCTGGCTGTTTCCTTAGCTGAAATTATCGATCAGAAGAAGAAAAAGAACCGGTTCATTTTGACCGACAATGGAATAATTGACCTGGCATCTGAAAAGATCTCTTCAGCGCTGATAATGGCGAAGGGATTAAAGGGTGGTGAAATTACCTTGTCGAAGGCAGCTCTGCTTCAGTTAAGGGGAACATCCTTGTCAACCAGAATTCATGGTGAGGAAAAACTGGTTTCCAGGATTCGTGAGATGCTGGAATTCAAGCCCTTAAAAAGTATAGAACCGTTCAAGGGGTTAAAATGCACTTTGCGGGAATATCAGAAACTGTCGGTGCAATGGCTGTTTTTTCTATATGATAATCATTTCGGGGGCTTGCTTTGTGATGAGATGGGGCTGGGAAAGACAATTCAGATTATTACTTTTTTGCTGGGTATAAGAGAGCAGCGGTCCTTTGAGGGAGCTTTTCTGGTGGTATGTCCGACTTCGGTGATAAGCCACTGGGAGAAGCTTCTAAAGATGTTTACACCATCTTTGAAGGTGATGATATACCATACATCCGGGAGGGAATCGCTGTTAAATGAGAGCTATGATTTACTTTTGACCAGCTACGGAATATTGCGTAATGATTATTTGAAACTGGCTGGGATCAACTTTGATGTCGCGGTTTTCGATGAGGTTCATCAGTTGAAAAACAAAGAAACACTTAGTTTTCAGGCTGCGGTTGGGATCAATGCCCGCATGAAAATTGGGCTCACCGGAACGCCAGTGCAGAACCGGGTTTCTGATCTTAAATCACTTTTTGATCTGGTATTACCTGGGTTGCTTGGCAGGGAGAGTATTCAGGATGAGCAATATTTAAATCTGTTAGAGCAGGGGAACACTGTTGAGACTCATAGATTAAAGCGGATGATCTCTCCTTTTATTATGAGGCGATTAAAGGAAACGGTTTTAAAGGAGTTACCGGAAAAGATTGAGGATATAAGAAGCTGTAAATTATCGGATGAACAGCAGTTAATTTACAATGCTGCGGTAAAGGAGCGTGGCGGATCAATAATTGAGCAGCTTAAAAGCAGTGATAGTCCGATTCCTTACATGCATATATTTGCCCTATTTTCATTTCTTAAGCAGGTTTGTGATCATCCGGCTTTGGCAGCAGGGAAACCGGAGGCGTATGAGCTTTACAGTTCGGGAAAGTGGGATCTTTTTACAGAGCTATTGGATGAGAGTCTTGAATCTGGTCAGAAGGTGGTAGTTTTCAGTCAGTTTGTAGGAATGGTGGAAATAATTGGGCACTATCTTCAGAAGCGGGGGGTAGGCTACGTTTCTTTGACCGGATCAAGCAAGAAGCGGGAGAGGATAATCCAGAGGTTTGCAGAGGATAACCAGTGCCGGGTTTTTGTGGGTAGTTTAATGGCTGGAGGGGTGGGGATAGATCTTGTGGCAGGATCGGTGGTTATTCATTATGATCGGTGGTGGAATTTTGCGCGAGAGGATCAGGCCACAGACAGAGTTCATCGGATAGGGCAGAAAAGTGTGGTACAGGTTTTTAAGCTTATGACAGAGGGGACGCTGGAGGAGCAAGTGGACAGGGTTATTGAGAGGAAGAGGAGTTTGAGTCAACAGACGCTGGTGGAGGACTCACCAGACACTTTAAAGATCTTTTCCCGAGAGGAGTTGGTGGAGTTACTTTCGGGAAGCACCGAATTTGCAAATTGAGAATAGCTTTTTAAATAAGCGCATAATTAGAATCGGCATTCTATTTGTTGATTTAAAGCTGATAGATATAGACATTCCTGAGATTTTGAGCGGATAATTTTATCTGCAATCTGATTTTCTGCAAAACATCTTCATATATACAAATCGGAAAGCCGGTAATATAACCGGTCTGGCCTTCCTTTTGCTTTTTAATCTATTGGAAACACATTAGTTACGGCAAAAACAGTCAAGGGGAAAGTATGGACAGAAGGGGAATGCTTGCTGCAAGGGGCATAAAGACCGGATGTCTGGGAGCACAGTGTCTGAAGTATGGCTTTTTGGCTGAGCAGCATTTTAGAAGGATGCTGATAGCCGAAAGAAGGCGTACCGAGCGCTCAAAGAGACCTTTTGTACTGGTTCTTATAAATATCGAAGCATTGCTGGATAAAGGGGAAAGGGGCTTAAAGGAGATTCACACTCTGATGAAGGTATTTCATGAGGGGGTCAGGGAGACAGATATCCTGGGGTGGTACGAACAGCATAAGTTACTGGGAGTCATTTATACCGAAACGGATATCAGAGAGAAGCAGATTCTGGAGGCCAAGATACGGCATGCTTTGAGTTTGTACAGTGATCTGGTGGAATATAAACTTATCATCTTTCCTTCTGAGCAATTGAGGGAGGGAAGTATGGAGTATATAAGGTTTTACCATCAGGATGATTCTGATGCTAAAAAAAAAATGATTGCAGCAGGGAAACGGATAATTGACATGACTGTCAGTCTTGTGATAATCCTGTTATTGCTGCCGCTTTTTGCGTTAATTGCAGTAATGATAAAGTTAGATTCACCAGGTCCGGTTTTTTTCAGGCAGCAAAGAATTGGTGATAAAGGAAAGATTTTTACATTTCTAAAATTCCGTTCTATGTATGTAGACAATGATGACAGGATACACCGTCAATATGTAACCAGGCTGATAAAGGGGGAAGTCAGTGAAAATGAGGGTGTATTTAAGATTACCAATGATCCCCGGGTGACATCAATCGGAAAGATACTGCGAAAGACCAGCCTCGACGAGCTACCGCAGTTTTTCAATGTACTCAAAGGGGATATGGCGTTGGTAGGGCCTCGTCCGCCGATACCCTATGAGCTTGCAGCATACCAGCCATGGCATTTCAGAAGGTTTATGGAATGTAAGCCAGGCATTACCGGACTATGGCAGGTGGAGGGGCGCAGTAAGACCACATTCGATGGTATGGTGCGCATGGATATCAGATACAGCAGAGATAAGTCTTTACTGAGTGATCTGAGGCTGTTATTGAAGACTCCTGCTGCATTGCTGTCTGCTAAGGGGGCATATTGATAAAAGGAGATACAGGATGATTCGCATTGGTGTGATCGGATATGGATACTGGGGGCCCAACATAGTGAGAAATTTCCATTCCACTGAGGGAGCCAGAGTGGTAGCAGTCAGTGACAAAAATACCGCTGTTTTGACCAGGCTTTGCAGAGAGTATCCTGATATTCGAATTACCGAGGATACCTATTCCGTGTTAAGTGCCACGGATATAGATGCAATAGCCATAGTGACTCCGGTATCTACTCACTATGAGCTGGCACGCAAAGCTCTGGAAAATGGAAAGCATGTTTTTGTGGAAAAACCTTTCACTTCCAATAATGCTCAGGCAGAAGAGTTGATTGAGCTGGCGGAGACCAGAAAATTGAAGATTCTGGTAGATCACACTTTCTTATTCACAGGAGCAGTACGGAAAATCAAAGACCTTATTACTGCCGGTGAGTTAGGAAAAATTTTCTATTATGATTCGATAAGGGTGAATCTGGGCTTGTTTCAGCATGATGTCAATGTGGTGTGGGATCTTGCTCCTCATGATTTTTCTATCATGGCTCACCTGATAGATGAACAGCCGATTGCCCTGAGTGCCTGGGGTGGAAGTCACATAAATGGTTTGGAGGATATTGCATACGTTACTGTCCGTTTTAAAAGTAATATAATTGCTCATTTTAGTGTAAACTGGCTTTCTCCGGTAAAAGTGAGGACAACTCTCATTGGTGGAGAGCGGAAAATGCTGGTATGGAATGATGTCAATGCAGATGAAAAAATAAAAATTTACGACAGAGGAGTAGATATTCAGGGAAAACAGGGTATCTATGATTTACTGGTAAGTTACCGTTCTGGAGACATGTGGGCACCTAAAATTGAGCAGACTGAGGCATTGAAGCTGGAGTGCAGCCATTTTATTGAATGTATTGAAAAGGATATGGTTCCCATCAACAACGGTCATAAAGGATTGGAGGTGGTGAGAATGCTGGAAGCATGCGATTTATCTTTACGCAACGATGGGAGGCCGGTGGAGATATACACTTCACAGCTTATGGATGTGAATGCACTGGATAGTCCGCCAGATATAGAGCCATAAATTAAGCTGGCATCCTGACGCTTCAGGGATGTCCGCAACATAGCAACAGACAAGGGGGGCTGATGGATTCCGATATAATTCCATTTTCTGATATTAATGCGCAAGTGCAGCAGATGGAAACTTCACTGATGCAGGCGATTGGTGATGTGCTTCGATCATCCAAATTTATAAGCGGGCCTGCGGTTGAGCAGTTTGAGCATCTGTTTGCAGAGTTTTGCACCTGTAGATTTGCAATCGGAGTCGGAAGCGGTACAGATGCCTTACGATTTGCGCTTATAGCATCTGGGGTTAAGCAAGGTGATATGGTAATTACTGTTCCCAATACATTCATTGCCACATCGGAAGCAATCACTCAGGCTGGTGCAATACCGGTGTTTGTGGATGTGGATGAGACCACATTCAATATGTCGGGAAAAAAGCTTAATGAATATCTGGAGAGCAATTGTTTTGTAGATGAAGTCACTGCACAGACAATTCATACACCTACCGGAAGAGCGGTTAGTGCTGTTGTGCCAGTTCATCTTTATGGGCAGATGGCGGATATGGATGAGATTGGAAGGATCGCAGATAAATATGGTCTGATGATTATTGAGGATGCCTGTCAGGCACATGGGGCAAGTTATTACTCAAAAGAAAGAGGTAGCTGGTTAAGGGCTGGTACAATAGGTAAAGCAGCAGCATTCAGCTTTTACCCGGGGAAAAATCTGGGAGCTTTCGGTGAGGCAGGTGCAGTTACGACAAACGATCCAGCCATTGCAGAGACTGTAAAGATGCTTCGGGATCATGGACAGATAAAGAAATATTTCCATGAGATGGAAGGATATAACGGACGTCTGGATACTATTCAGGCGGCTGTTCTTAATGTAAAGATCAGGTATCTGGAAAGATGGAACCGGTTACGAAGGGAGCGTGCAGAGGCATACAATGCACTTCTGGAAGATATATCCCCGATTATTACGCCATTGGAGCCTTTATGGGCCCGTTCTGTTTATCATCTCTATGTTATCAGAACTGCTCATAGGGACATGCTTCAGGGCTTTCTCAAAGAGCAGGGAATTGAAACCGGACTTCATTACCCTGTGCCTTTGCATCAGCAGAAAGCTTACCGTGCTTTGGGGTATAGAACAGGGAGTTTTCCGGTTAGCGAGAAGCTTTCTAAAGAGATTCTCTCTCTTCCCATGTTTCCTTCACTCACTGAACAGCAGCAGGAGAAGGTTGCGCAGAGTATCAGGCTTTTTTCCAGAGAATATCTTCCCCCAAAAAATCAGAAATAAGCTGACTGGGGAAGACAAAAGAGAGAGGATTAATATGCTGGCTAATCAGTTATTCTATATGTTTAAACCTATTATTCCACGTCAGTTTCAGTTGTTTTTGCGAAGAAAGAGGGTGCAATATCTGATGGAGTTCTATAAGGATGTGTGGCCCATCGATCCAGGTTCAGCCAGGGTTCCGAATCATTGGCAGGGATGGCCTGAAAGAAAGCAGTTTGCACTGGTATTAACTCACGATGTGGAATGGGAAAGAGGGCAGAGCCGTTGCAGGATGGTTGCATCGATGGAGCAGGAAAATGGATTTACATCGGCATTCTATTTTGTTCCTGAACGATATAATGTATCCGTTTCGCTCAGAAATTACCTGATACAAAATGGATTTGAAGTGGGTGTTCATGACTTGAATCATGATGGAAAGCTTTTCAGTTCCAGAAAGAATTTTCTTAACAGAGCACCAAGAATCAATCATTATCTGCAACAATGGAAAGCATCCGGATTCAGGGCTGGTGCAATGCATCATAATCTGAAATGGATTGGCGAATTAAATGTTGAGTACGACTGTTCTACTTTTGATACAGATCCCTTTGAACCTCAGCCCGATGGAGTTGGTACCATTTTCCCATTCTGGGTCGGTTCAGGAACAAATGACAAAGGATTTGTAGAGATACCCTACACCATGCCACAGGATTTCACGCTTTTCATACTGATGAAACACGAGAACATCGATATATGGAAAAGAAAGCTGGACTGGATTGCATCACATGGCGGAATGGTCATGATAAATACTCACCCTGATTATATGAGGATAAGATCGGGCCAATGTGGTCTTGAAGAATATCCGGTGAATAATTACAGGGAATTTCTGAGGTATGTAAGCAGTAAGTACAATGGAGAATACTGGAATGCTCTTCCCAGGGATGTGGCATCCTATATAAATGCCAGCCGTAACACTGCTGTGCGTTTACAGGATGAGAGGTAAAATATGAGAGTATGCATGGTCGCTTACACTTTTTATGAACCGGACAACAGGGTTAGAAGATATGCGGAGACGCTGGTGAGGAGAGGTGATAAAGTAGATGCTATTGTGTTAAGGCAACCTGGACAACAGACACGCACTGTTGTCTCGGGGGTAAATGTGTATAAAATTCAGGGACGTAAACTGAACGAGAAAATGAAAATCCAATACCTCTTGAAGCTTCTTCTTTTCCTGTTTAAATCAGCATGCAAACTGACTCAACTTCATTGGAAGAAAAAATATGATGTGATACATGTTCATTCTGTACCGGATTTTGAGGTGTTTGCCACTCTGTTCGCAAAATTGACCGGAGCCAAAGTGATTCTGGATATCCATGATATAGTACCTGAATTGTTTGCAGGAAAATTCAAGGCTGGAAAAGATTCTCTGTTTTTCAAGCTTCTTTTGTGGGTGGAGAAAATATCCATGGCTTTTGCTGATCATGTGATAGTAGCCAATCATATTTGGTTTCAAAGGCTGATAGAGCGTTCAGTTGCTCCGGAAAAATGTTCGGTGGTGATGAATTATCCCGATCCATCAATATTTACTATCAGAAAACAAAACAGCGGAACATCGGATCGATTTGTCATGATCTATCCTGGTACATTGAGTATTCATCAGGGGCTAGAAACTGCAATAAGGGCGGTTGATCTGATTAAGAATGAAATACCGGATCTTGAATTCCACATTTACGGAAAAGGTACAGATGAGGAATACTTTGTTAAGCTCGTACATAAAATGAAACTTGAAAACAGAGTATTCTTCAGATCCGTTGTACCAATAGAGATGTTACCAAGATTGATGGCTGATGCGGATTTGGGAGTTGAACCCAAATTGAAAAGATCGTTTGGCAATGAGGCTTTCAGCACAAAAATACTTGAGTTCATGACTGTGGGTATTCCCGTGATTGCATCGGATACAATGGTACATACTCATTACTTCGATGAAAGCATGGTCAAGTTTTTCAGATCAGAAGATGAAGACGATCTTGCCCGTTGCATCGTTCTGTTAAGGAAAGAAGAAAAACTGCGACGGAATCTGGTAAAAAATGCATTTAAATATATCGAAAAAAACAGTTGGAATATAAAAAAGTATTCATATCTGAATATTGTGGATTCTTTATGAGATAATACCTAAACTGTCAGGAAAAATATGGGTGAAAAAAAGCAACAAGGAGTTTCGTGGGCTTTACTGGTTCCATTGCTGTGGTTTTTGAGGATTGCATCCAGAGGTATAACCTACTGGCTCAATCCTGAAATGGCAGCAGAGACTGAAATCGATTACCTGCAGGGGAGCCCGATTGACAGAACCTTTTTACTGATTCTTGAAGGGTTGGGTTTAGTGGTTCTTTTATCCAGAAGAATCGATTGGCTGTCGTTTCTCAGGCGCAACAAATTGCTGTGTTTGTTCTATTTATATATGGGAATCAGCGTTCTTTGGTCCGATTTTACATCGGTTTCTTTCAAAAGGTGGATCAGAACCATAGGTGATCTGATGATGGTTCTGATTGTGATAACTGATCCTAACTTCATGAAGGCCCTTCCCAGAATGTTTCGTCAATGGGCATTTCTGCTGATACCATTATCGGTATTGTTCATCAAATATTACCGTCATCTGGGTGTACAATATGACCGTGCCGGTCAGTTTGAGATGTGGGTTGGAGTAACATCTCATAAAAACAGTCTAGGGCAACTGGCATGTGTTAGTGCCTTTTTTTTCAGTTGGATAATGTTAAGCAGATATTTCAAGAAATTGTGGATTTTTGATATTCCTTTACTTCTTATGAGCTTATGGCTTCTTATGGGTTCAAGGACTGCAACCAGCAGAACCTCTCTTGGAGTGTATTTCATAGGATTGGGAATTTTAATATTGCTTTTGTTATTGAAGAAAAATGTGGCAGTCACCAGGGTTGCGGTTACTGTGACAGTTTGGGGATTGATAATAGGAAATGCACTTGTACAATATCTTTATTCAAGGGAGCTGATTCCCTGGATGGCAGCCCTGATAGGTGAAGATCCTACTCTTACAGGAAGGACTTTGCTTTGGGATGAATTGGTTAAAATCGCCGAACAGCGCAGGTTTCTGGGTTCAGGGTATGGAGGATTCTGGATTGGAAACATCGGGAATAACCTGTGGGAGATCTTTCAGTGGAACCCGGGGCAGGCGCATAATGGATATCTGGATGTGTATATAGATCTTGGAATCGTAGGCCTGGTCTTTCTTATTTGCCTGATATTTCTTACCTACAGAAATGTGCTGGTAAATCTCAGATACGATTCGGATTACGGAAGATACAGACTGGCATTACTGGCCATGATTCTGATTTACAATGTTACTGAAAGCAGTTTTATTAAACCGACATCACTTTTATGGTTTCTTTTTCTGCTGATTTCAATTAACATACCAGAGCCTTTTCCAGAGAAGACAAATGTGAGTGAGGAAAAGGAACTCACATACCATAAAAGGAGAACACATAGAAACAGAAGAAGAAACATTGCTGCTGCTTCATCAATAGGCTGAAATTAACGGAAAAGTTCGTTATGAAAAAAGAGACTATATCAGTTTGCATACCAACATTCAAACGTCCTCTGCTTCTTGAAAGACTTTTAATATCGATAAGAGAGCAGCAGACTCTTGGGGAGTTTAATGTATCGATCGTGGTGGTTGATAATGACAGAGATGGCTCAGCCAGGGAAACGGTAAGAAAATTCGCCAGGGGAAGAATGCGTGTCTGTTATGAAAATGAACCGGTGCAAAATATCTCCCTGGCCAGAAACAGAGCTGTTTTGCTTAGCAGAGGTGAATATGTGGCATTTATCGATGACGATGAGTTTCCCCAAAAGTACTGGCTATATAACCATTTCCAAATGATTAAAAAGACCGGAGCAGATGGGGTATTGGGACCAGTTATTCCTCATTTTGAATCGGGGGCACCGGAATGGTTGATAAAAAGCAGGATCTGCATGCGGCCTTCCTATCCATCAGGGACCTTGTTGAAAGCATCACAGACACGTACCGGCAATGTGCTTTTTGACAGAAGGGTTTTTACCAGTACCGGATTGCTTTTTGATCCTTCGTACGGAATAACCGGAGGAGAAGATGTTGATTTTTTTAGAAGAGCTGTTAAATGCGGGTTGAAGTTTGTCTGGTGTCAGGAAGCTTCTGTTTTTGAAACTGTTCCGGCAGAGAGATGGAAACGGTTCTATTATGTGAAAAGGGCTATGATCAGAGGACGAGTTAAACATTATTCGTACCAGAATAAAAACCGTGCTGAGAGATACAGGGCTTTGGTAAAGTCGATCGTTGCATTCTTTGCATATACATTTTCTCTTCCTGTGGTTTTCACAATGGGAGAAAGGATCAGGATGAGAGTAATTGATAGCTACTTTCATCATGCAGGAATGTTGACTGCTGCCTTGGGAGTCAGAATTTTAAGCAGAAGATGAGGGTTATGATTATGAATGCAAAAAAACTGAGATATGCATTGATTACTCCGGCCAGAAACGAAAAGCAGTACATAGGATCTACAATCGAATCAGTAATTTCACAGACAATAAAGCCGGTGAAATGGATCATTGTCAGTGATGGTTCTACTGATGGGACCGATGAGATTGTGAAAAGTTACAAAAAATATTCCTGGATAGAACTGTTAAGAATGCCTGAACATAAGGATCGACATTTTGCCGCCAAAGCAATCTGTTTTAATACTGCGTATGAGCGGCTTAAAAACAAAAAATTTGATATTATCGGTAATCTGGATGCCGATGTGTCGTTTGAGCCGGATTATTTCGAATTTCTTCTGCAGAAGTTTGAGCAGATTCCTGGTTTAGGGGTAGCCGGGACACCCTTTATCGAAAGGCAGCAGAGTTCTTACCGGCAGATGGTTGTAAATCCGGAACATGTTTCGGGCCCATGTCAGATTTTCAGAAGAGATTGCTATGAACAGATTGGTGGTTATATTCCCATAAAGAGCGGCGGAATTGACTGGACAGCAGTAACAACCGCAAGAATGCATGGATGGATTACCAGAACTTTCCCAGGTAAAGAGTACATACACCACCGCAGCATGGGTACAGCAGAGCACGGAATAATCATGTCACGTTTCTTACACGGGCAGAAAGATTATTATCTGGGGGGTGATCCGTTATGGGAAATTTTCAGGACCTTTTATCAGATGACCAGAAAGCCTTATGTGATCGGAGGACTGTCGCTTTTAGCAGGATTTGTTTATGCCGGAATAAAAGGAGTCGAGAATCCGGTTTCAGAGAAGCTGATAAGGTTTCACCGTCAGGAACAGAGAAAGCGACTTAAAATGAATCTGGTAAAGATGGTAATGATGAAAAGGGACTGATGAGAGAGTGAAATTATCAGGAGGTTAAGGTGCAGGTATCAAGAATATATTACGAAACCAGTCTGGAGAAAGTGGAAAAATGGGTGGAAGAAAACAATTACAAAGGTTATGAACCTTTTGATGGTCTTTCATCATTTCTCAGACCGGTAACTATGAACAATATCCTGGCTGAACGGCTTTTGCAGCAGCTTGTCAGGCAATGTCCGGTAAATCTGAGACCAATATTGGGTGTAAGGCCACAGGAATCCACAAAGGGAAGAGGATACATGGCGTGGGGATATCTGAAAAGGTTTCGGGCTACATCGGACCGGCAGTATCTGAGAAAGGTCCGTTCCTGCTTTGATTGGCTTATACAAAACAAGGCTCCGGGATATGTAAAGCCAAGCTGGGGGAATCATTTCGATTTTACCAGTCGCGCAGGGAGACTTCCAAAGCATGAACCGATTATCGTATGGACCAGTCTTATCGGGCAGGCATTTCTTGATGCATACCAATTGCTGCACGAAAAAAAATATCTGGATATCGCTATACAGATCTGTGACTGGATTCTTGATCTTCCAAGAGAGAGGACCAGTAACGGAAATTGCATAAGTTATGTGGCGTATACACAGAGCTCGATTCACAATTCCAATATGCTTGGGGCTGCGATGCTTGCCAGAACCGCAAAGTATACTGGCAATAAGGAGATGATGAAGGTTTCCAGAGAAGCCATGCAATACAGTTGTTCAAGGCAACTTGCGGACGGTTCCTGGTATTATGGTGAAGCATTGAATACCAGATGGATAGATAATTTCCATACCGGTTACAATCTGGACAGCCTAAAGTGCTATATCGACTCAACAGGTGATAAAACTTTCAAGGAGAATCTGGAAAGGGGTTTCAGATATTTCAAGAATCATTTCTTTGAAAGCAATGGAAGACCCAAATATTACCATAACCGGATTTATCCAGTTGATATTCAATGTGCATCACAGGCAATTGACACATTGGCTTACTTTGCCGGGCAGGATCGGGAGTCGCTTTGGTTGGCACAAAAAGTGGCAAGGTGGACTATAGATAATATGCAGGACAGAAAGGGATATTTTTATTTCAGGCAGCTTCCTGGTATCAAGGCCAAAACCCCCATGCTTCACTGGGGACAGGCTACAATGTATAAGGCACTGGCACATCTGCTGGAAGTAATGCCCTGAAATATCTATAAATAAAGGTAATAGAAGTAGTGTTCGGATAATTAACAAAAGAATAACATAAGACAGCTTGAGATTTGGAATTTCAGACCAGAAAGCACCAATTTGCAAATCTTAAATTCTAAACAAATTCCAAATTACAATACCAAAATTCCAAACAGGAACAGCCCGCCTACGCGAAGACGCTTCGGTGGGCTTCGGTTCCTCATTTAGATATTCTATTCAGATTACTCTTTCTTTTTGAGCTTTTCTTGTTTGGAATTTGAATTATTGGTTATTGGGATTTTTTTAGGATTTGGTATTTGAAATTTGGAGTTTTTCCAATGTAATCTTATGTTTGTTTAATTAACCAAACACTGCTGAATTAGCGGCCCTTTTATGATCAGAAAATAACAGGAGAAAAAAGATGATTGCGAAGTGCTATTTGTCAGAGAAAAGGAGATGTTATCTGCTGATTATGATTGCCTGTTTTCTGGTTTTGGGTGGAAGTGCAAGGATAGACGCAAAAACAGACAAATTAAGGGGAAAGTATACCAGTGAGTTTCAGGCTGTTATAAACAAAACTATTCCGGATGATACGGTATATATACCTGAAGGAAGATACATAGTTGACAGTTCGGTTCATATAAGACATGGACTGACGATTCTGGGTGCCGGGGCATCAAAGACAGTGATAGTTTTTGACAGTCTGAAAAGCAGAGATACATGGGTATTTCGGGTCAAATGCAGTAAGGGCAGGATTCGGTTCAGTGGCTTTTCTGTAAAAGGGTGCGCACCATTTCCTTCATCTGGAATTCTGATGAAAAATGACTGCAGTGATTTCAGAATTGACAATTGCAGTTTTCAGAATTGTTATAAACGTGCGGTGGAGGTTCATGGTGATGCAAGAGGGGTTATTGATCACAACAGCTTTATAGATAACTGGTATACATCAGTGGTGGTATATGGAAGTGGGGAGCAGTCCTGGAAAGAGCCACTTACTTTGGGAAGTGGCAATGCCGTTTATGTGGAAGACAACTACTTTACGCAAAAGAATGTGGGACATAAAACCATGGCTCATCATATAGCATCCAACAATGGTTCAAGATATGTATTCAGGTATAACATAATTGAAGATGGTTATATGGCTTCACATTCAATTGATGCACATGGAAACAAGTACGGATGGAAGCGGGGAAGTCGCAGCTATGAGATTTATGGCAATAAGATAAAGGCGATCCATCGATGGGCCGGCATAAATATCAGAGGCGGTGACGGGGTCATTTTTGATAACGAAATTGAAGGTGAGTTCATTTCTCCTTTGCATTTGATGCATGAGGGACGGCAAGGGGATGGAAATTGTGATTACCCATGTCCTGATCAGATACGAAGGATACATATATGGGGTAATACCTACAATCGACAAAAGATTCCGCTTAAGATCCGTCATCCACAGCTTATTCAGTACGACCGGGAAATAATTCTGGATACTTTACCGGGTTACAAGCCTTACCGGTACCCTCATCCGCTGGTAAAGTAGAGCTCATGGCGTCAACAGTATAATTTCAAAACGGCTTGGGACTTGCTTTCTATATAATGTAACTGGTTTAAAATCAGGAGAATATATGAAAGCAGAGCGTTATCTTTATCGTCGTCAGTTTATTATCGGTCCTGAAAAGATAAGCAGATTTCACCATTGGCATCAATCCGGGTTACCGGATGATTCCTATATCCATGTGCATCCGGATCTTTACTGCATGGTAGCCAGAAGGAACAAGGATTTCATCGCATTGATAGGCTTTATACTGGATCCTTTCCATACTTCAAGAAACAATGCACAGATAATGACTGACATGCTTAAGAGTTGTAAGTCAATTGATGATTTGTTCAGATATCTTGAACCGACTGGTGGGAGATATGTGATTTTTGCCGGTTTGGGAGACCAGAAGATAATGGTTTGTGATCCAGCCGGGTTCAGGCAGCTTTTTTATATGAGGGATTCTCGCGGAAGGGTCTGGGTTGCTTCACAGCCATCGTTGCTTTCGGAGGTATTTCCGTTGAAAGTGGATGAAGCGTTGGAGAGGGATCTGTACAGTCTGCCTTTATTTGCCAATACACATGAGTACTGGTATCCGGGAGAGTTATCTGCGTATAGTGGTGTTAAGCATCTTATTCCCAACCACTATCTGGACCTTAATTTATTGAAGCAGGTCAGATACTGGCCAAAGGAGAAACTGCATGAAGAGAGTGTAGAAGATTGTGTGGAGAAGTGCTCAGAGATACTGCGTGGGCTGTACAGCAGTATCATCCAGAGAAGATATAAGCTTGCCCAGGGGATTACAGCCGGACTTGACAGCAGAATTATACTGGCTGCAAGCAGAGAAGTAGGATCAGGAATTGAATACCTCACTCATACTCATGCCGGACTTGGGTTAAAGGGTGCCGATATAATGATCCCATCGATGATGCTTCCTGAGCTGGGATTAGAGCATAAAATTGTGGTTCATTACGAGATGATGGAAAAGGAATTCGAGAGAATATACAGACGCAATGTTTGCACAGCCAGGTATGGACATGGACTGAATGCTTATGCTTTTCATCGATATTTCAGTGAACAGGGGAAGGAGCGGGTGTTAATAAATGGGGTGTGTGGAGAGATAACCCGTGGTTTTTATTATCTGCCGGCGCTGGTTCCTGTAAATGGAGTTACCTTATGTTCACTTACCAGGATGAGGGGAAGCAGGTTGGCATTGGAGCAGTTTGAGAATTGGCTGCAAAGTACTCGGGATGTGAGCAGGGAGAGCGGTGTTTCATTGTTGGATCTTTTTTACTGGGAGCAGAGGGTTGGAAGCTGGGCCGCGATGTCTTACAGTGAGTATGACATTGCATTTGAGAGCTTTTCACCTATGAACTGTCGTCTATTTTTAAGCACCATGATGGGAGTTAAGAAAAATTACAGACAGACAGTTGATACATACCTTCACAGGGCTCTGATAAAAAGAATGTGGCCGGAGGCACTCAATTATGTGATAAATCCACCACAGAAAATGGGTGGCAAAATAATAAGAAAAATGAAACGAACGCCTTTGCATGGAATAATAAAGACCATCAAATATCTGCGATACAGTGGATTCTGATTTAAGGTCTGTTAATTGCTGTTTAAAAAAGTGTAAGTATCTTTCAGAGGAACAAATAATCATGCAGCTATGTATTACTGGAATAAGTTATAAAACGGCTGCAATAGAGATTCGGGAAAAACTTTCGTTTGAAGAAAAAGATCTTGATGAAGCATACAGGTTGTTGTTAGAAGGTGATGGGATCAGCGAGTGTGTTATACTGTCTACCTGCAACAGGGTTGAAATTTACGCCATACTTGAAGAAGCTTCGATTGAATCTTTTAAGAGTTTTATCGGAACATATCATAATTGCAACTGCGATCTGGAAGATAAAATTTATTGTAAAAAAGGGACCGAAGCGCTCAGGCATATCTGTGCTGTAGCATCGGGACTTGATTCCATGGTTCTGGGGGAGTCTCAGATATTTGGTCAGTTGAAAGATGCATATACTCAGGCTCTGAAACGTGGTGCAGTAAAATACACATTGGCTCATCTGTTTTCTCAGATATTTTCGATAGTTAAAAAGGTCCGCAACAAGACAGCAATCGGGGAGAAAAATGTATCGGTAAGTTACGCTGCGGTAAAGCTTGCACAAAGAGTTTTCCATGATATCAGGGGTAAGAAGGTAATGATACTGGGGGCAGGTGAAATGGGAAAGCTTACAGTGCGTAACCTGATAGATGCAGGTATAAGCGAAGTGGTAGTTGCTAACCGCACATTTCATAAAGCAGTGGAAATTGCCCAGAGATTCGGGGGTACTGCGATTATGCTTCATGAGATAATCGAGTACCTGCAAAAAGTAGACATCTTGATAAGCTCCATCTCTTCCTTTGTTCTAAGCGAAAAAATGATCCGGGAAGCTTACCGGCATAGAAAGAACAGGGCATTGCTAATAATTGATATAGCTGTACCCAGGAGCATAGAGCCCAGGATCTCTTCGGTGGACAATGTTTATCTATACAACATAGATGATCTGAAATCTGTTGTTGAATTCAATTCCATTGCACGTCAAAAGGAAGCACAGATCGCATTTTCTTTGATCGAAAAGAAGATCCCTTCGCTGCAGTCGTATATGAATACTGCAGATCTGATTCCTACCCTGATCTCTATACGGTGCAAAGCTGAGGAAATAAGAAAGGAAAGTATAGAGCAAGCTATCGATAAGCTTTCCATATCTGGTACACAGAGGGATGTCATCGAAGAAATGACTAAGGAAATAGTAAAGAAAATATTGAATCATTCAGAGGTCAAATTCAAGGAGTATAGTGTTGCCAGTAGAACCCTGAAAAGTATATAGAATCCTGAAATCTCAGAAAGAAAAAACCTGCGGCTGGCATGAGGGAGAAAGGGATGCGTAAGTATATAAGATTTATCACAGGATTGCATGATTATTTCAATCAAAGGTTAGAACCGGCTGCTGCATTGGAAGAGGCAAAAAGCTTATTAAAGGAGCGAATGCAGAGAAGGGAGCATAACTTTCTCAATCTGATCAAAAAGGGGATATTTTCTTATGAAAAAAGCCCTTATCTCAGGCTTATGAAGAAGCCTAAAATCATCTATCAGGATATCTGTAACTGGGTGAATCAGAAAGGTCTTGAAGGTGCTCTTCAGCAGCTTTTAGAAGAGGGGGTTTATTTCACCGTAGATGAATTCACGGGGAAAACCGAAGTCAGCAGAAATGGAGAGAGGTTTCGATGTACTGAATCGATGTTTGATAATCCTTTTCTCTCCTGTATTTATGAGGTTCGCAGTGGCGCTACCAGAAGTGCAGGAACCAGAATAAGAATAGACTTTGAATATCTGAGGCAGCGTTCATTGTATGATGCTTTCCTGTTAAACGTTCATGAAGCACTGACTTCGCCTATTGCCAACTGGTTCCCTGTTTTTCCGGGAGCTCCCGGAATTAATTCATCTTTACGTTTCACCAGAATCGGTAATCCTCCAAGACGCTGGTTTTCGCAGGTGGATAAATCTCAGGTGAAAGTAAATTGGGAAAAAATCTGGGGAACAAACCTGATTTTCTGGATGGCTAAAATTAAAGGGGTACCACTGGCCAGACCGGAATATGTCAACCTTAATAACGCCCTGGAAGTAGCTTTGTGGGCAAACCGGATGCTCTCATCAAATGAGAATTGTGTAATCTACACATTTGCGACATCGGCAGTGAGAGTCTGCATGGCGGCGGAAGAAAACAATATCAATATAAAAGGAACAATATTTCTGGTTACCGGTGAGACTCTTACTTCTCAGAAAAGGAAAGAGATTGAGAGGGTTGGAGCGCGCGCGGTACCGGTGTATGGAATTTCTGAGGCTGGAGTTATAGCTGCAGGATGCAATCAGGTTCATCCGGATCAGGAAAGTGATCACTGTCATATTTACAAAGATAGTATCGCCATAATCTCACACAAATATCTGGTTACTCATTTTGACACGGAAGTCGATTCTCTGCTTTTTACATCACTGCTTTACGAATCACCAAAACTTCTATTGAATGTGGGCATGGGGGATTATGCCAGGCTGAGTTATTTCAAAACTGACTGTCCCTTTGGAAATATTGGGTTTAATTCACATATAAGTTCGATTAAAAGCTATGAGAAACTCACTGGTGAAGGAGTCACCTTTGTAGATACCGACTTTATCCGTATCATAGAAAAGGAGTTGCCGGAGAGGTTCGGTGGTACCAGCACCGATTATCAGCTCGTTGAGGAAGAAGATGAAAAAGGATTCAGCCGGTTGCGACTCCTGATAAGCCCTCGGGTAGGTGAAGTAGATGAAGATAAAGTGGTGAGTCAATTCATTGAACTATTGAGGAAATCGGAGGACAGCCCGGAATCATGGGCGCAATCGGGTACTCTGATGTGGGAACAGGCCAGAATGATAAGAGTGCGCCGGAACTTTCCATTGCCTACTGCAAGTGGTAAAATTCTTCCTTTTCATCTTGTGAAACAGGTGGATAAAAAATGAGTTATCCAGTGCATAGAATGAGAAGGCTTAGAAGAACTGAGTCAATCAGAAGAATGGTCCGGGAGACCAGTTTGTCTCCGTCAAATCTGATTTATCCAATGTTTGTGGTAAGTGGAAAAGGAATAAGGGAGGAAATTAAATCACTTCCCGGAAATTATCATGTTTCACCGGACATGATTGTCAGGGAAATATCGGAAATTAGGAAACTTGGAATCTCTGCGGTCTTGCTCTTTGGTATACCGGAAAAAAAAGACAGTCTTGCAACACAGGCTTATTCTGATGATGGGGTGGTTCAGCGGGCGGTACAGGAGATAAAGGAGGCTGACACCGGAGTGGTTGTGATAACCGATGTGTGCCTTTGTGAGTATACTGATCATGGGCATTGTGGAATAGTAAAAAATGGACAACTGCTGAATGATGAATCATTGGAGTTGATCTCCAGAGTTGCTTTATCTCATGCCAGGGCTGGAGCAGACATGGTGGCACCGGCTGCAATGCTTGATGGTCAGATAAAAGCCATCAGAATCATCCTTGATCAGAATGGTTTTCCGGATACAGCAATAATGGCTTATTCTGTAAAGTATGCATCAATACTCTATGATATGTTCTTTAAGGAAGGTGTTAAAACTGTTTTGAAGTTTGGAGATAAATCGACTCACCAGATGGATTTCAGCAATTCTGATGAAGCTATGAGGGAGATAATGTTAGACATAGAAGAAGGTGCTGATATCATAATGGTGAAGCCGGCCTTGTTTTACCTGGATATCGTATATCGGGCCAAGAATGAATTCAAAATGCCGCTTGCAGTTTACAATGTAAGTGGAGAATTTGCCATGGTGAAATCGATGGCCAGAGAGGGGTATGCAGATGAAACGAGTCTGTGCAGAGAAATATTTGTCTCTTTAAGGAGGGCGGGTGCCGATCTGATTATAACCTATCATGCCAAAGAGATGGCAAGGGAACTATTAAAATTCCAGCAGGGTTAATTCATGCAGAAAATTAAAATATTACATGTGTATAAATCATTTAACGTATACAACGGTCTGATAGAAATATTGACCATTCTGGCTCAGAATCTGGATCATCAGAAGTTTGAAATGGGTGTTTGTGTAAACGAATACCAGGAAAATGCGTTTGGCAGAAATTTTGAGGAGTTGGGAGCAAAGATATTTAATCTGGATATAAAACCTGGGCTGGGATACAATTATCGTCAAGTACTGGAATTAAACAGATTTTTTAAACAATATCAACCTGATATTGTTCAGACTCATGTGCTTAAAGCTAATCTGTATGGGACAATTGCAGCAAAGATGGCAAAAGTTCCGGCAGTTATCACCACAGAAATGACTCTCAAGGACATCGCTCCAACTACAATGAAAAGATTCAGAGATCGCCTTATTCAACCTGTGGCATCATTTATGATTAACAGGTCAGACAAGTTCATGGTAACATCGGAGTACATTAAAAAACAGTGGACCGGTGATAACGTAAGTGAGCGTATAGAGGTGATCTATCCACCCTTTAACCTGGAAAAATATGACAGAGCGGTTCGCACACCAAGAAATCAGATTGAGTCTATTGGGAAACGAGTGGGTTTTGTGGGAAGGCTTTCAGAAGAGAAGTCGATAGATACACTGATCAGGGCTATGGTGAAAGTAATATCGGAAATTGAGGATGTCCGGTGCATGATTGTGGGTACAGGACCTCTGGAAAGTGAGCTTAAAAGTTACTGTGAGACACTTAATATCAGTGAAAGAATAGAGTTTACCGGTTATAAAGAGAACTCTTTTGAGGCATTGCGTGAAATGGATGTGTTCGTGTTACCATCCAGAACAGAAGGCTGTCCCATTGTCATACTGGAAGCAATGGCAATGGGCCTTCCGGTGGTTGCAACCGATGTAGGCGGTAATCCTGAGCTGGTTGTTCATAATAAAACCGGAATACTTTTCCCTCAGGGAGATGAGCAAATGCTCTCAGATGCAATCTGTGAATTGATAAATAACCGGGAGAAGGCGCGTGAGATGGGACAGAATGGTCGAAAAAGAGCATTTACCAGGTTTCATCCTTCCTCTTTTGCCAGTAGAATGATGTCAATTTATCAGCAGCTTTACGAAAAGAAGAGCGATTCTGAAAAGAAGGTTACTTCTGAGATAAAATGAGGTACGCAGTGGCCCGGGTGGTTATTATTGGCGCTGGATTGGCGGGGCTTGCAGCCGCAACAAGATTAAAAAGAGAAGGATTAACCTGCCTGATCTTTGAAAAGGAAAACAGAATCGGGGGATTATGCCGAACCGAGCGGAAAAACGGTTTCTTATTTGATTACACTGGTCATCTGCTGCATTTCAGAAATGATATTTTCAAGTCATTGATCTTTTCTTTCAAGGAACCGGTTATTGAAAGTAAAAAAAGAAATGCCTGGATCTTCTCTCATGGAATATTTACCAGGTACCCTTTTCAGGCCAATCTTTACGGCCTTCCTGCAGACATAGTTATCGATTGTATCTATGAATACAGTCGAAGGCATTTTATTCCCTGTACCGAGTCCATAAATAACTTTAATCAATGGACCGATGCTTATTTTGGAAGCGGAATTGCCAGGCATTTTTTAATCCCTTACAATACCAAATTGTACAGAAGAGATCCTTCGGAATTGACCCCTGATTGTGCAGGAAGATTTATACCGGATTCCGATCTTAAACTGCTTCTACGGGGAGCTTTATGTGACAACAAAGAAAACCTCGGATACAATTCCTCCTTTTATTATCCATCAAAGGGAGGAATAATGGCTATAGCAGAGAATCTGGCGAAAGGTATTCCTGTAAATACCGGAGAAAAGGTGGTAAAGATAAATATCGGCAGTAAAAAACTGTTGACATCAAAGGGCAGAGAGGTCAATTATTCCAAAATTATATCAACACAGCCGGTAAATGAACTGATCGAATCATGCGAGGACGAAATAGATAGAATAAGGGATTGCGCAAGGAATCTTAGATACGTTTCAGTATTCAATATCAATTTGGGAATAACCGGAAATATTACCGATAAACATTGGATTTATGTACCTGAGGAAAAGTTCATATTTCACCGGATCGGTTTTAACCACAATTTTTCTTCCAATATGGCTCCGCAGGGTTTCAGTTCAATTTACATAGAGATCTCTTATGATCCTTTGACAGGAATAGACAAAAAGAGTGCAATCGAAGAGAGTGTAGATAATCTGTTAGTCATGAAGATCATCAGTTCCAGGGAACAGGTTGTATTAGTACATACAATTGATATTCCTTATGCCTATGTAATTTTCGATCATAAACGCAAAGAATGTCTTCAGACGGTCAGGGATTACCTTTGGGGAAAAGACATATATACTGCTGGCAGGTTTGGGTCTTGGGACTATTTCTCTATGGAGGATTCATTCATGGATGGATGGAATGTGGCTGAGGAGAAAGTAATTAATAACCGCAACTGAAATGGCATGCAGATGGAATTACGGGAGTTTATTTCCACACTGGAAAAATACGGTTATCTGAGGAAGATCAGTCATCCAGTCAATTGGAAATATGAAATAGGGGAAATTGTCCGTCAAAATCATACTCAGCCTCTGCTTTTTGAAAATATCGCAGATTACCCAGGATGCAGGTTATTTACCGGAGGATTTTCCAGAATCGATTATTTGGGGATCAATCTGGGGTTAAAGATGCCTGTAAACAGAAAGTCGTTATTGGCCCATTTAAGGAAGGGTTTAGAAAAACCAATTGAATCTGTATATGTGCAATGCTGTCCGGACTGCCTTTATAAAGCTGCTGATGAAGTCAATTTACATGATCTGCCTGTTCCCTGGTGGAATCCTCTGGATGGGGGAAGATACATTGGAACCTGGCATCTTAACATCACAAAGGATCCATTTACCGGCAAAAGAAATGCCGGTGTTTACAGAATGCAGATATTAGGCAAGAATCAGACTACAGTCAGTGCTTCTGAAAAAAGTCATCTCGCAATGCACATGAAAAATGCTGAAAGGCTGGGTAAGGATCTGGAGATGGCGATGGCAATTGGGGTGGATGAAGTTCTGGTTCTGGCTGCGGCATCATCGGTTCCATTTGGATATGATGAGTTTTCGTTTGCTGGAGCACTAAGGGGTGAAGGAGTGAAGCTACGTCAATGTAAAGAGATCGCACTTGAAGTGCCACTTGAGGCGGAATATGTTATAGAGGGGAAATTAAAGTGTAGAACAAGGGTAAAGGATGGGCCTTATCTTGATTATGCCGGAAAGCCGGCAATAAACCCTGCAGCATACCTTTTTGAGGTGAGAAGTATCAGCAGTCGTGTTGATGCCATATTCAGAGGAATGGCTGTGGGAAGAGTCGGTGCTGAAGATCATCAGTTGTTTTCGATTCTTTCTGCTTTGAACCTGGTGGATTTTCATGGATCAGCTCTGCGTCAGAGAGTACAGAACTTTTTTCTCAGGTACCGGATGTTTTCTTTATTTCAGTTGTCTGGAAGGTTTAGTGCTATGGTAAAGAGTTTAAAAAGATAAAAGGGGAGTAATAAATGAGAAAGACAGTAGTCATATCTTCTTTACTGGCAGTTGCAGCCCCTGTTTTCATACTGCTTTTCATCTCTTTTTTCCCTGTGCACATATCACGTGAAAACATCTGGGCTATTGGAATTTACCAGGGAAGTTCTCCTTTTCATTTCTCCGATCCTGCTGAGATTGAAAATCCGGTTATTACTGCATCCGATGTAACCGATGTAAAAGCTTTATTTGTTGCAGATCCGTTTTTATTCAGAGACAATGGTGGCTGGTATATGTTTTTTGAGGTGATGAATGCACTAAGCAATCATGGGGATATCGGACTGGCAATCAGTGCAGACGGTGAAAACTGGAGATATGAAAAGATTGTTCTTGATGAAGAATATCATTTGTCCTATCCCTATGTGTTCGAACATGAAGGAGATATTTACATGATTCCCGAGAGTGCGACTGCCAACCAGTTGAAACTTTACAGGGCTGTGAGATTTCCATTTGAATGGGAATGCGTTTCTACACTTTTGAATGGGCAGTTTGGGGATCATGGAATAGTTTGGCATCAGGGATGTTGGTATCTTTTTGTCTGCTCACAGCCATATACACACAATACACTGAGGCTTTATTACTCTGATGATCTTCTGGGAAGTTTCAGAGAACACCCGATGAGCCCTATAGTTTCTGATGATGCCAACAAGGCTCGTCCTGGAGGGAGGATTATCTTCTGGGATGGCAATTTGATACGTTATTCTCAGGATTGCAGTCCGACCTATGGGAAGTCACTTAACGCCTATAAGATTACCCTTTTAACAAAAGACAAATATTCGGAGCAGGAATCACCATGGAATCCGGTATTGAAAAATGGTGGGAGAGGATGGAAGAGGCATGGGATGCATCATCTGGATGCAATTCAGACAGATGATAATAAGTGGATTGGTTGTGTTGATGGGTACATACGGCGCCTGATTATAAAGGTGGATTTTTAATGATGCGGATTCTGGTGGCTATTTCCGGTGCTTCAGGTGTGATCATGGGTATCCGTTTATTGGAACAGTTAAGGGGCAGGACCGATCTGCATCTGATAATTACCACTACTGCGCGACAGATAATCACAATGGAAACGGATTATGAGGTTGCCAGAGTGGAAAGTCTGGCCGATCATGTCTATCAGAATGATTGTCTGAGTGCGCCTGTTGCCAGTGGATCGTTTCTGATGGATGGTATGGTGGTTTTACCTTGTTCAATAAAAAGCCTTTCCTCAATAGCCATGTGTTACAATGAAAACCTGTTGACCAGAGCTGCGGATGTCACCTTGAAAGAGAAGAGGCGCTTGATACTGGGTGTCAGAGAGATGCCTTTGCACGAAGGACATTTAAAATTGATGTTGAAACTTGCAAACAGAGGTGCGGTTATCTGTCCACCAATACCTGCATTCTACAGTCACCCGGAAACAATTTCCGATTTGTGTGACTACTTTGCAGGGAAGGTAATGGATTTGCTGGGAATAAAACATGAAGTGTTCAAAAGATGGGGGAATTAGAATTTGTAGCTTTCTTTAGTTGTGTTTTTTTCATGGAGTTTATCATGTTAACGGAAATTTTTCAGAGAGCTTTAAACAAAATCGCTTTCAACGCTCCGGGTGGGTATACAATACGGCCTTTACTTCAGAAGCTCAGGGGCGTAAAGATCGGTGAGGGAGTTTGGATAAGTCAACGTGTGTATATCGATGAGCTGCATCCGGAGGCGGTTTATATCGGAAAACATTCCACCATTGGAATCGGTTCGATGATTATTACGCACCTTTACTGGGGGCCCAAGCGGAAGGATCATCAGGGAAAAGTGATAATAGAAGACGATGTTTTTGTAGGGCCCAACTGCATTATTCTGCCGGATGTAGTTATTGGTCAAGGTTCGGTTATTCAGGCCGGCACTGTTGTTTCCCGCAAGGTACCATCAGGAACATTGTTTGGTGCGCCAAGAGCAGAAGCTTTGGGAAGAGTGACTGTTCCACTGACACATAATTATTCTTACGAAAAATTCAAGAAAGGTTTAAAGCCTCTGGCGAGTCCTTTTCCCAATAGCCAGAACGTGTGATCTTTTCGGATGCATACTGGAGGGGAAAAGGGGGTAAACCGGTTACTTTTGCCAGTATGATGGAAAATGATCAGAAAAAGTGGTAAGATGTGGAAAGGAAGAGTCATTAATTTTCCTTCGTCCCTGAAATATTTGGGGGCGGAGGAAAATTTGAGTTTTTACCAAACCCCATTTTTCAACACCTCAAAAAACATGAAACATTAAGAATTCGGTTTGAGAGCAATTCAGGGAAACGGCCTAATCTCTTATACACTTATACAGGTTATCTTACGGTAAAGAGAAGAGTTTTATTGAATTAATAATTTTGCTCCGTCCCCTGGGTTAATCGGGGAGGATTGGGGGACAGAGGAACTTTAGCGATTCTGGCCGTGCCTGTTATTTCTACCAGAATTTTTCGCAAAAAACCTGATCTTCAGGAATGGGATTGGAAATAATTCTAAGAGATTCCTATGAATAGCCCGATTCTGTGTCCCGTATATTTACAAAAGAGGAGAGGCTTTTAGATGCCTTTTGAGTTTATAATTTTACTCCGTCCCTGGGTTAATCGGGGAGGATTGGGGGGACAGAGGAACTTTAGCAATTCTGGCCGTGCCTGTTATTTCTACCAGAATTTTTCGCAAAAAAACTGAATCTTCAAGAATGGAATTTGGAGAAAAATTACTTAGAAATTCCCGGGGATAGCCTGATCTTCTGTGCCATGTATATTTGTAAAAAGAGGAGAGAATTTTGGAGTTTTTTGAGTTTATAATTTTGCTCCGTCCCTGGATTAATTGGGGAAAATTGAGGGGACAGAGGAACCATAGCAATTCTGGTTACCCCCAGTTTTTCTTCCTGGACTTCATAACAAAAAATGCATAATGCCTCAGAAAAAAAGGTTCGTTTACCCAGAAAAAATATCCAATTACAGTTAAACTGTGAAAAACAATCTGTTTTATCAGAACACAGACGATTGTTACTGTCTCTTTAATCGTAATAAATTTAATTGTTGTTACTATTCAGGTATTGAAACCTTAACCAAGATAAGCTCTTTAAGCAGTTTAAAGTTTGCGGTTTTTAGTTTAGATATTTTATTCTGATTACTTCTGATTAGATATTGTTTTGATATTAATTCCTATTTTCTTCAGATTTGATATTTCTAACGTTTTTTTTGCCATCAGATACCTGAGTAGTTACTAATTGTTTAAGTTATAAGGATATTTTTAATATTCATCATGTGAATATATTTTCCATAACTGTGCCAAAAAAAGAGAGTTTAAGAGAAAAATGGATTTGTTCAAGAAAAATGGTGAAGATTTGCTCAAGAGGCTGGCTCCGCTGGCAGATAGAATGCGTCCGCGGACCCTCGAAGAGTATATCGGACAGCAGCATATAATTGGAGAAGGAAGACT
>JAAYPC010000252.1 GCA_012519985.1 Fibrobacter sp. | reverse complement strand
TGTACATTTGGATGTCCGATCAGCTTTCAGGGCTTTACAATCAGTTCTACAACCTTGCCTACTCTGCAGCCAAACGCGCTGAACGCGCATATCAGTTTGAACTTGGTCTAAGGTCTGCTTCTTTTATAACCCCTGAAATCTGGAATTCGGCTAAAAAGGGTCTGCTTGCCGGGAATAATCTTCTGTTCGCTTTGCGACAGATGGATAATGCCTACATCGAAAACCATAAAAGAGAACTTGAAATAACTAAAATGGTTTCGTTAAAAATGATCAATCCTCAGGAGTATCTCAAACTTCGTGAATCAGGCACATGCAGCTTCAGTATTCCCGAAGAGGTTTTCGATTTTGATTTTCCGGGACATTATTTCCGCAGGATAAAATCTGTTACTGTGACAATACCGTGTATTACCGGTCCTTTTACAAGCATAAATGCCAGGTTGGAACTCACGGCAAGTACGATTCGTATTAATACCGATTTGAATAACGGCGAGTATGCTCGCAATTCAGACCGCGATGACCGTTTCCTTGACAATCCTATTCCTCCCAATTCAATAGCAACCAGCAGTGCTCAGAATGATTCAGGGATGTTTGAGCTGAACTTCAGGGACGAACGGTATCTGCCATTTGAGGGTGCTGGAGTAGTAAGTCAATGGAGTCTCCAATTTCCAGGAGAGTTCAGGCAGTTTGATTATTCATCGATCTCAGATGTGATCTTTACTATCAGCTATACTGCACGCGAATCTACTAAAGCCGATTTCATTGAAGCGGTAAAGAGTCATTGTTACGGAAAGCTTGACGATGCGGGAAGCCTGCCTTACCTGATAAATCTTCGGCAGTCGTTTCCAGGACAATTTAACTCCCTAACAGCAAGTAGAGAACAAATCACTTTTGCAATTGATACCAGGCATGTTCCTTTTATGGTTGCTGATTACCTTAAGAGAAAAGGTAGCAGTAATCTTCCAGTGGAGAACGTTTCGATATTTGTACTTCTCAAGGAAAGAACAGAAGGTGTGAATCCGAATTTTACATTGAATATAGGTCCCGACAAACATGAGCCATCTTCAATAACCGAAGTTGCTGATTCTGAACGGCGGCTTTGGAAGCTTTCCTATAATAAAGAGCACATACCAGATTTCATGTTTGGTAACTGGCTTTTGAGCGGCACTTTTGATGAAGATTGTGAAATAGAGGATGTCTACCTTTGTTTTAACATAACTCAGTGAGGAGTAATATTAAATAAACAGGAAATAACTATCCGAAAGGCATGTAAAATGGCAAAAATACTAATTTGGCCCGATATCAGTTTTGAACCAGGTCACTTCAGACCGGTAGTGGCTATCGCACAAAAGCTTCGTAATAATGGCCACACGATCCATTTTCTGTGTACACCGGAATGCGAATCGATAGTGTCGAAGTACGATTTCTCCTATGATCTGATCTTTAAGGATTATTATCCGGTAGGATATTCGACCCTTGCAGCACAGAAGCCCGAAGAAGCCCGATCAAGAATCGATCATTGTCAGAGGATCGCTGAAGGGTGTCTGGAAACGGTGATAAATGAATTTAATCCTGATTTACTTATTGCAGGATATTTCATTTCATTGGAAGCATTGCTCATCCATTATCGTCATGGTGTTCCTTTCATTATTACTACCACATTCTTGCGACATCCAAATGAAGATCCGGTTATTGCATCAATAAGGTTTCTTACTTATCATGCTCCGGAAATCTCCTCGAAATTAATGAATACTGCAGACGCCGAAGCCCTTACCCCTTACACCGGTACACTTGAAAGTTACAGGGCGTTTGTAGAGCCGATGGAGAAAAATAGTATAGAACTGATTACCTGTCCTGAAATTCTCGATTATCCTGAGGCAGCAGCGCAGATTGCCGGGAAAATCGAATCAGATTATCCTGAAACTGCTACCAGCATGATAACCCATTACATTGAGCCATCGATCGTTAATGAATCGGATAGCGGATTTAATCCAGGGGATAAATACAAGCTCGTGTATGCAACTGCCGGTTCACGGGTAAGAGATTATCTCGAAAGTGCAAGACGATTGTTTAAAATACTTGAGCGCATGATCGGTGTTTCAGGAATGGAGAATCGTTATCTTAATCTTGCTGTAGGGCACGACCTTCAGGAGGAATTCATCGATAAAAAAAGAATAAGAATCGATGGCGGATGGGCTTCTCAAACCGCAGATCTGCAATTTGCCAGATCTGCGGTTATTCATGGCGGATTGGCAACGATCAAGGAATGCATCTATTTCGGTGTTCCACCTATTGTTGTTCCACTGGGAAAGGATCAGATGGACAACGCGCAAAGGGTTCTCCTTCATAAAGTAGGTACTATGGTAATGCTTGACACCCTTGATGAGAATAAGCTCGCGAAGGCAATTCTGGATGCTGAAAACGATCCTGATATTCGAAAGAACATCCAGAAGATGAGAGACTGCTTTGTTGAAATGGAGGATTCTCCAGAATCGGTGAAAATTATAAACAAATTTCTGGGTACTCTGTCGTGATGAAGAATATCAAATTCGAATAAACGAAGATAATTGTTGGTTTACACTGTATTGAAAAAGAGTTCGGATTTAATGACGGAAACAAATAAAAATAGTGGAAATAGTCTTCATGATAAAAAACGTGAAGAGCAAAAAGCGTCTATACTACCTTCTTCAGGGAACACAACCCGGGAAACTGAATTCCAGAAGGATTTCGAACAATATAAACCGCCATCAGTTTCACTTCCCAAAGGAGGTGGAGCAATAAGAGGTCTGGGAGAGAAGTTCAATGCTAATCAGGTTACCGGCACAGGTTCTCTTTCGATTCCTTTACCTCTGACACCAGGTAGAAACGGCTTTCAGCCGCAGCTTTCTCTTTCGTACAATTCCGGATCAGGTAACGGTATATTTGGCCTGGGGTGGCAACTCTCGCTGCCTTCTATCACCAGGAAAACATCAAAAGGAATTCCCCTTTATAACGATTCTGCAGAATCCGATGTTTTCATTCTTTCCGATACTGAGGATCTTGTTCCTGAACTGAAACAAAACGGAGATGCCTGGGAGCAGGTTGTTTTTTCGCGAAAACTATTTGGTGTAGAATATACGGTGAAACGGTATCGGCCTCGTAAAGAAGGGCTTTTCGCCAGAATCGAGAAGTGGGATTCGAATGGAAACACTCACTGGCGTGTTATTACTAAAGACAATATTACCAGTATTTATGGATTAACTAATGACTCACGCATATCCGATCCCTATTGTCCTGACCATGTGTTTTCATGGTGTATCTGCCGCACTTTCGATGACAAGGGCAATATCATTACTTATCAATACAAAGCTGAAAACGATGATGGAGTTGATATAACAGCTCTTCACGAGCGTAATAGAACTTCAGCTAACAGATGCGCTAATCGATATTTAAAAAGAATATGTTATGGAAATGCAGATCCATGGTTTGCCCAGTACGAGGAGGGACTTGATGAAGAACCATCGCTTCCCTCTTTATGGCATTTTGAAATGGTGTTCGATTTTGGAGAGCACGATGAAGCTGAGCCAAAACCAGATGACAACGGAAGGTGGGAAACACGTCCTGATCCCTTCTCACAGCACAACAGCGGATTCGAAATTCGTACCTACCGAAGGTGCAAACGTATACTTATGTTTCATAATTTTCCTGATGAAACCGATATTGGTGAGGGATACCTGGTCCGTTCTCTTGACCTGCAGTATATTGATATGACTGAAAATGGAGGTGAAGATGCAGGTGGTGTTCCATGTTTTTCCTGTATCTCCTCTATTACACAGAGAGGGTATTTAAAAGAATCAAACGGTTACATAAATGCTTCTCTACCATCTCTGGAATGTGAATATAAGCTACCTGTTATTGATGATCAGATTCGTGAGATTGATTATGAAGAATTAGGAAATGTCAGACTGACAGATGGTGGCAGCTCTCAATGGATGGACTTATATGGTGAAGGTTTGACCGGAATCCTTTCCAAATACCGGGGGGGCTGGTATTATAAACGGAATAAATCGCCTCTGAAAACAGTTGAAAACGGAAATACTACAGTGGGATTTGATGTTGCAACACCATTCGCAGAAATTCCTTCCACGGCTGATGATAATTCACTTCAATTCCTGGATCTTGCCGGTGATGGTCATCCTGATATTGTAAAACTCGGTGGAAACATTTGCGGTTTTTATGAAATAGGAAGCGATGAACGATTAAGAAAATTCAGAACTTTCAAATCATTACCCAATATCAACTGGAACGATCCGGAACTTCGTTTTGTCGATCTTACAGGTGATGGCCTTGCGGATATTCTCATTACTAACGGTGAAGTTTTTACCTGGTATCAGTCTTGTGGTGAAGAGGGTTTTGATCACTGTTCCGAAGTTATCAATCAGCTTGATAAAGAGAGAGGACCTCGGATACTCTTTTCAGATTCCCAACAGATGATTGTATTTTCAGATATGTCCGGTGATGGCCTGAGTGATATCGTGCGGATAAAAAATGGGGAAGTGTGCTACTGGCCCAATCTTGGATATGGAAAGTTTGGCGCAAAAATTACAATGGATCAGTCGCCGCTTTTCGATTCACCCGACCTTTTCAACCCTAAACGCCTTCTACTCGCCGATATTGACGGATCAGGCGTAACCGATATCATCTACTATAATGGTAATACCTTAACAATTTATTTCAACCTTTCTGGAAACCGCTTTGCAGAGCCTTATCAGTTGCAGCTTCCTGTGTTCTTTGATGATACAATGCAGGTCTCAGCTTTCGACCTTTTGGGCAATGGAACTGCCTGCCTGGTCTGGTCTTCAGCGCTTCCTTCACCCGATATGCAGCCTGTACGATATATCGAGCTCATGAAAAACGGGAAGCCGCATCTTCTTACGCGTATTGTCAACAATTTCGGCGCAGAGACATCGATGAGTTATGCGCCTTCAACCAGATTTTACCTGGAAGATCTTCAGAACGGAACACCCTGGATAACCCGGCTCTCTTTTCCGGTGCATGTGCTGGAACGGGTGGAACACTACGATGCGATAAGTAAATCGCGGCTGGTTACCCGCTACTCTTATCATCACGGCTATTTTGACGGAGAAGAACGTGAGTTCCGCGGGTTCGCAAAGGTGGAGCAATGGGATGCCGAATCTTTCGATGCTGACAGCGGATCAGGGCATGTAAGTCATGCATCCGATGAGCAGTTGAGCCTTCCTCCGGTAAGAACGGTCAGTTATTTTCACACAGGTGCTTTTTTGGAGGCATCAGAATTTGAAAGCAAACTTTCAGAGGAATACTTTGATATTGGAGCGGGATTTGTGCTTCCTGACACTCAGATACCTGCAGGTATTAACAGTCAGGAAATGCGTGAGGCACACAGAGCTCTGCGTGGAAGCCTTCTGCGTACCGAAGTATACGCCGAGGATGGAACCGATAAAGCGGATAAACCATTCGTAGTTACTGAGCAATGCTTCCGTGTGCGTATGGAGCAGCCATTAAATGAAAACCGTTATGCAGTATTCTTTGTTCATCCGGATCAGACTTTGACGCTCAATTATGAGCGTAATGAAACAGATCCTCGCATTACACATGAACTCACACTTGCAGTGGACCAGTTCGGTGCAGTAACCGAATCTGCATCAGTTGCATACCCGCGTCAGACTGCTCCACATGATCCTGAACAGGAAAAGATGTGGGTAAGTTACACGGTCAACAATGTTTTAAATAAAGATTCTGATCCATACTGGCGCAGAATAGGTATTGCGTATGAATCGTCAATATGGGAACTGACCGGTCTTGAAATACTTGACGGCACACCACTCACACCGGATGCTGTTCGAACATGGTTCAATAATGCTGCAGAAATTGCCTATGAGGCATTTTCTGACCAGAATGAGTTGCAGAAAAGATGTGTAAAAGCAATAAAGCATCAATATATGAAAGATGATCTTTCAGGACCTCTTGCATTTGGCGATGTTGAATCACTTGCACTTCCATACAAGTCGTATGTGCTTGCCCTTACTGACACTTTGATAAGCACTATTTACGGAAGCCGTGTGAACACGGCCATGGTGACCGGTGAAGCCGGGTATGAGACTATTGATGGTGATTACTGGATTCAGTCTAATAGTGTCGTATATCATGCCTCCTCGTTTTATCAGCCGGTAAAAATTATCGATCCCTTTGGTGGAGAGTTTACCAGTACCTGGGACCGGTATTCCTTACTTGTCGAGAGTATAGAGGATGCAATTGGAAATCAGACTGGAGTAAGGTCTGATTACCGGTGCATGGTGCCTGACATGATTACCGATCCTAACGGTAACAGAACCGAAACTGCATTTGATCCTCTCGGGCGGGTAATAAAACTGGCAATTATGGGTAAAGCTGGTGAGAGTGATGGTGATACGATTGATGATCCCACTATGCGCTTTGAATATTTCACCAATGAATGGCAAAACCAAAGACCTGTGTATGTTCGTACTCTGGCGCGTGAGCAGCATGGTGCTTTGAATCCCAGGTGGCAGGAATCATATCTGTATACAGATGGCTTGGGACGTGAAGCAATGACCAAGGTACAGGCAGAACCAGGTGAAGCTCCGCAAAGAGATGCAGATGGAAATCTGGTGTATGATGAAGACGGAAATCTTGTCGTGGCTCACACCAATAATCGATGGGTGGGGACCGGACGGACCGTGTATGATAATAAGGGTAACCCAGTAAAAAAATACGAACCGTTTTTCAGCAGTACGTATGAGTATGAGGATGAAGATGACCTTGTACAATGGGGTGTAACACCAATAATGTATTACGATCCACTGAGTCGACTCATTCGCACAGAGTTTCCGGATGGAACCGAATCACGAGTGGTGTTTGATGCTTGGTATCAGGAAACCTGGGACCAGAATGACTGTGTGGATGGATCACGGTGGTTGACAGAGAGACTTAAACCCGGTGCTCCTGCAGATGAGCGAACTGCAGCGGTACAAACACAGGTCCATGCAAATACGCCGTCAGTTAGTTATTTTGATTCTCTGGGACGGGTATATTTATCTGTTGAAAACAACGGATTAGATGGAAATTACGAAACCCGGATGGCTCTGGATATTGAAGGAAATGTATTGACTATAACCGATCAGCGGGGAATTACTGCGTTTACCTATAAGTATGATATAGCAGGAATGCAGGTATATACCAATAATCCTGATGCAGGTGAGCGGTTTGTTTTAATAGATACGATGGGAAATCCGCTTCGTACCTGGGACAGCAGAGGCCAGGTGCAACGGTTTACCTACGATACATTGCGCAGGTCAACGCACACCTATGTGCAGCAGGGAGTAAATCCCGAACATCTGATGATCCGCACTATTTATGGTGAATCACTTGCAGATCCGGTGAATGGAAATCACAGGGGGAAAGTGTATCAGGTTTTTGATGGTGCCGGGGTTTTGACCAGCAATACTTATGATTTCAAGGGAAATCTTCTTGGCAGTACAAGGCATATAGCAAATGAATATCAACAGACTCCACACTGGGATGTTATCGATGGGATAACTGATGTAGATGCTATCTGGACAGTTGCACAGAGCTCACTCCAATCACAGAGTTACTTTAGTAATGTTGAGTACGATGCTCTCAATCGGGTGGTGAAATCCATGACACCGGATGGAAGTGTTACACGACCGTTTTACAATGAGGCGAATTTACTGGAACGTTTAGAGTTGAACCATCGGGGAAGAGGTACTTTCACCCCGATTGTGAATAATATCGATTACAACGCCCGCGGGCAGCGGACTATTATTGAATATGCGAATGGAGTTGAAACTTCGTATGAATACGATCCGTTCACATTCCGCATGACCCGACTTGTTTCCATGCGAAGTTCCGATTCGATGAAATTGCAGGATTACCGGTACACTTTTGATCCTGTAGGAAATATTGTTGTATTCCGGGATAATAGCGACTGGTCGCATCTGTTTACACGACAGCCGGTTTCAGGTGACGGGCAATATGTCTATGACCCTCTTTACCGTTTGGTTCAGGCCACCGGGCGCGAACATCCCGGCCAGCAACCAAAGCATACTGATCCAGTGCGCGGAACTGTGCCTCATCAGAATGACCTGCAGGCATTGCTACGATACACCGAACAATACGAATACGATGAAGCCGGAAACATTACCGGCATGACACATACGGCAGACAGTAACAGTTGGAGCCGTGCATACCAGTATAGTACCACCAGCAATAAACTTCTCGGCACTAGTGCCCCAGGGGATCCACCTGGAACCTACTCCTACACCTATACCTACAATCCACATGGAAGCATGATTACCATGCCCCATATTTCCCTGTTAAACTGGAATTATGCAGAGCAGTTAGAATCGACTGACTTAGATGGGGGTGGAATTGTATATTACTGTTACGACAGCAGCGGTAACCGGTCCCGTAAGGTGTATGAACACAGCGGTGTGACTGAAGATCGAGTATACCTGGGTGGATACGAGATATATCGTAAAACACGTGCTGGTACTGTAGAATTAGAACGGGAAACTCTGCATGTAAGTGATAATACAAAACGTATCTTGCTCTTTGAAACTAAGATTGTAGACACTGAACACCCTGCTGGATTACCCCAGATTCGCCAAAGGTGGCAACTTGACAACCATTTAGGATCTTCGAGTATCGAACTTGACATCAACGCTCAGGTGATTAGCTATGAAGAATACCATCCGTTTGGGAGCACTTCGTTTCATACCGTTGATAGCGGTGCAGAGGTTAGTGCGAAGCGGTATCGATATACTGGGAAAGAGCGGGATTATGAGACTGGGTTGTATTATTATGGGGCGAGGTATTATGCGAATTGGCTGGGGAGGTGGACCGGGTGTGATCCGAAGGTGGGGGATGGGTGGAATTTGTATGTGTATGTGAGGAATAATCCTGTTATATTGGTAGACCCCGATGGGATGGAAGGAATAGTTGGATTAGCAAGGCTAATTCTCAGTGAGACTAAATCAAAGGCTACAAAAACATATCTTAACTTATCAGAAAAAATTAATAAAAGAATAGATGATGTAGTTACTGGTAAATTAGGAGAATATCAAAGTAAGATAGATTCTATCCAAAATAAAATTCAGGCCGGTGAAAAAATAAACGAAGAAGATAAAAAGTTTTTATCGGGATTTTACAATAAAATTGCATTAGGAGGACATATAAAAGGAATGCCAGAAGCATCAACTCTAATGGCACGCTATTTAAGTGGAAAAGGTGATCCTTTTGAAAAACCGTTTAAGATTAGTGCTAAACCATACAAGAATTCAAGCATTGTAAAATATGCACAATCTGAAATGAAGAAGCATATTGCCAAAGATTTAAGTGATGGCAGATTGGATATGTCACGTTTTGCTTCGACTGAAGTTTTGAAAGATACTCCTAAAAGAAACCAGTATACTGAGGGCATTATTAAAGATGGTGGAATATTGCAGGCAGAACAGAACAACCAACGATTGAAATATGCTGATAACAGGTTTGAATTAATTGCAACTGTAACTGATGTAAGAGATGATTTTGTAATAATAGAGTGGTCTGTTACTAGTAAATATGATTTTATGTCGTATGAAAAACAGAAATTACAAGGTAGAAATGATTTTACTCATTTAATGATAAACAAAACAAAGAATCAGCTTATTAAAGTTGATGATGGCTTGTCGGAACATTTAACCAAAGAGGGAATTGCAAAAGAATTTTGGCATCAAGCAAAATGGAAAGAAAAATGGAACACAATAAAAAAATCCAATTAGTTATATGCATATTGCTTGTTATGAAGACCTTGGCCGGGCCAGGCAATTCAATAAACTATGGTGTAAATGAAAAATATATTTTTTTAAATGATGTATCTGACTCCATTATTCAGAAAATCCTTATATTATCATTTGTTGATGATAAGGATAGTATAGATATCATTTCTACAGATACTAATATTTGCTATAGTATATATAAATACCAAAGATTTATAACAAAAAGATACAGAGTCAAAACAAAATTTGAAGAATCGTTCGAACTATATGTAGCATCTACATTGAGAATAAATTACTGGACATTCTGGAAAAGAGAATATGAAAGTGTAGCTATATGTTTTTCTTTTTTTTATGATTCAAAAGGGGAAATAATAAAGCGATGTAAAAGCTATACTGAACAATTTGTAGCATTTCTAAGTAATACAGGAGTGACATACAAAAAAGTCTATCGTTAAATTTTATTATGTGCAGGTATCCTATTTGGAAAAAATAATTATGCGATCACAGTGATTGGTCGCATCTGTTTCCACGATCACAAGTTTCCGGAGATGGTAATATATCTGATTTACCGTTTGGTTCAGGCCACCGGGCGCGAACATCCCGGCCAGCAACCAACGCATACTGATCCAGTGCGCGGAACTGTGCCTCATCGGAATGACCTGCAGGCATTGCTACGATACACCGAACAATACGAATACGATGAAGCCGGAAACATTACCGGCATGACACATACGACAGACAGTAACAGTTGGAGCCGTGCATACCAGTATAGTACCACCAGCAATAAACTTCTCGGCACTAGTGCCCCAGGGGATCCACCTGGAACCTACTCCTACACCTATACCTAAAATCCACATGGAAGGTATGCTAACGGTTAACGGCGTCTTTCATCCCCACTCCGCATGACCGATTTTCATAATGAACTCAACCAGGAGCATCATTATGAAAGAAGCAGAACGCAAAAAAAAGTTCAATGAATTTCTACGCCTCTCACAAGAGGGCATTT
>JAAYPC010000251.1 GCA_012519985.1 Fibrobacter sp. | reverse complement strand
TGCAGAGGTTGCAATATGATAAGTTGTTAATTTTCCTCTGTCCCCCCGAAGACATCTCGAATTTTCCATCATATATCATTTTAGAACGAATTTGAGGAATCTGGTAAGGCATGCGCCCTTTATTAGTTTCGGCTAGCCATTCAGTCAGTAAGTCAGAATACGAGCGCTTTTGCCTTCTATATTCTTCGGACAGGTTCTATAAACCATAAAAAGAAAAAACGGGCCCGGTTTGACAAAGAAAAATGCTTTCATAAATTTGAAGGCAACGTCCGTTCGCATTCTGATGTCCATCTACAGGGCTGGCTGTAACCAATAAAGGGCGCATGCCTTACCGATTATCTAATTTCTTCATAGCTTATAAGACAACTGCTGCCCTGAAGGAGTGGAAAAATTATAATGGGTGCTTTCTCGATTTACAGAAAAACTGCCTGATGGACAGTATGGGTTTAAGTTTCTCCCGTCCCCCCATTGTTCAAATTGAAGGAAAATCTTATCTTTTATGAACTGAAGCACCAAATAACGAGCTCAAATCCAGACTTTTCAGCGTTAATCATACAGGAGGATACATGCCGGAACGCTTGATAATTATCGGTTCAGGACCAGCAGGTTTAACAGCAGCAATCTATACAGCCAGAGCCAACATGGCCCCTTTGCTTTTTGAAGGATTTCAGGAAGGTGGTATTCCTGGTGGACAGTTGATGATAACCAATATAGTGGAAAATTTTCCTGGCTTTCCCGAAGGAATACATGGCCAGCAGTTAATGGCCAACATGCGCCAGCAGGCAATCAACCATGGAACCAGAATGATTATGGAAGATATTCTTGATGTAAACCTTCAGGCATATCCCTTTACAGTAACAACCATGAGCGAAGAGACTTATTCTGCCGAATCGCTGATAATCGCATCCGGTGCCACGGCACGTCGTCTTCCATTGGATTCGGAAAAAAGACTCTGGGGAAGAGGTATCTCTGCATGTGCTGTTTGTGATGGTGCTCTTCCGGCATTCAGAAATAAGGAACTGGCAGTGATTGGCGGTGGTGATACAGCACTGGAAGAAGCACTGCATCTTACTCAGTTTGGATCAAAGATCTTTCTTATCCACAGAAGAGATGAACTTCGGGCCAGTAAAGTAATGCAGAAAAGGGTCCTTACTCATCCTAAAATACAGATACTGTGGAATAAAGTGGTGGAAGAATTTATAGGTGACAAACAGTTGTCAGGCCTGAAGCTTCGGGACACGGTCACTAATGAGTTTACCGAAATAAGTGTGGCAGGCGCATTTGAAGCAATTGGTCATGTTCCTAACACCAATTTCCTTAAAGGCCAGTTGGAAACCGATGATTTGGGATACGTGAAAACATTGCCCGGTTCTACCAGAACAAACATCGAAGGGGTTTTTGCTGCGGGTGATATCCAGGATCACAAATTTCGTCAGGCAATTACCGCAGCCGGCAGTGGTTGTATGGCTGCAATTGAAGCAGAAAGATGGCTTCAGGAGCGGGAAGGAATCTAAAATCGGTAAAGCAATACTATACCTTTTTAAAGGTAGTATTGCGAACCACCAGCAATCCTTCAATTTCAAATGGGACAAGCCGTTTTGCTGCTACATCAGCAGATGGATTCAATATGTGAGCAAGCATAAGCTGCACAAGACCCTGGATATTGAAGTTATACGATGTAAGGCCATTTCGAAAAGCAAGAAAGGTATCATCAAAACCAACCAGAGCGATCTTTTTATCCACTTTCCTTTTTATGTAATCGATGGCCATCGTAGCCATATAGTCATTGGCACAGACCCAGGCGGTGATATTGGGAATAGATGCTGCTTTTTTAAAAAGCCTCTCCATATAGGATTGTATCACCACATTTACCATTTGACCGGAAAATTTACCTTTAATGGAATTTAGAACATTGATCACCGTTGAAGGCATATCGGCTTTTGACATCAGTGATGTAATGATGGGGAAATAGTGCTCTGCATCTTTTACCTGATCACAGAATTCATTGAAGAATCCGTATTTGTCCATAGTGCAGGGATACACGCGGGCACCATTTCCATGTCGGTTATAAATCTCCTGAAGCCCACAGAGTCGGGCTTTTGACCAGTCAGATCGGTGCAGATAAGAGATGTAGGCGATATTGGTATGTCCCTGCTCCAGCAGATATGAAGCGACATTGCGTGCAGCATTTGATCCGGTAGCCAGTGAAAAAAGCCTTACTCCCTGATTCCGTTCTACTACATCAGACAGACGCAACTGTGAGCCTTCCTGCAGCACTGCCACAGGTTTTTTAAATTGTTCAAGCTGATTGAGCACATTCCTGTAAAGATCATTGGGACTTTCAGCCCACATCAGATATCCCAGTACCGAGCCATCCTCCTTGATCTTTGAAGAAACATTCCCATCCTGGTCGATAAATCTCAGAGGCCCGTCACTTGCAGTGTACTTAAGGATGCGCAGATTTACTTTCATACGTGAACAGAGATTTTCACATTCCCTCAAGAACTCCTCTCCCCATGGAGTCCTGGATTGCATTTCCATCTGAGGGTTCACCCAACCAATCAAAACTATCGAAGAGTGATTTTTATTGGGTGTAAATAACACTGTTCTGTATGTTCTATGCTCAGGAGTTATCATACCTTCGCTTACCAGGCAGTCTAAAGCCTTGCGAAGAGTCTGATAGCTGACTCCGTATTGCATTCTCATCTCTTTTAAGGATGGCATCAGTGCACCACTGATAAAGAAGCCACTGAGGATATCTTTGTGAATACGGTCTCTCAGCCCCATCCATCCATTTCGCACCAGGTTCGCAGGTTCTTCTGAGATCTTTTTTACTCTGGTACCGCTGCCCTGAATTACTTCAAGTATGTCCTCTTCTGCCAGCAGATTAACTGCTTTCCACATGGGGACCGAGCTTACTCCGGCTGCTGCGGCAAGCTGATTTATACTGGGAAGCATGTCACCTGCAATCCAGGTGTAATTATCCAGCATACTTCTGAGATATGTAACCGCCTTTTTTACAGCAGGCGTACATTTTTTCGAGTTCATTTGAGAGATCGGACTTGACATAACTAACCCACTTAAAGTCGCTGTTTCACCTTCTTAGTGTATATTTCCTATTCAAAAGGTTTTCCCTTTTCGGAGTAAATTGGTAATATTTATTATACAATTCTTATAACCCTTATTCAAATTTTAATTGAGGCTTTCGGTAATATGTTGAAAATGTGGAAATAGGGACAGGGGAAATGGGGTCATTCCATGTTTGGACAACCTATTTAAAACAACCGGCCGACTAAAGCAGGAACCGCCTGCTCCACTCTGAGGATTCTTTCACCAAGTGATACTACTTCAAATCCTTGAGAGCAAAAGAGCTCTATTTCATAGGGAATAAAGCCACCTTCCGGACCTACTGCCAATAATACTGGTGAGTTCAAAGAGTGGGGGCAACTGGTTCCATTATAAGGATGGGCTACCAGGGCACGATTACCGGGAAGCAAACCAGGGATTTCATCCTGTACAAAAGGCTTAAACCTGCGGCGAATATGAATTTGGGGTGGGATGGTGTCTCGTGCCTGCTCGAGTCCCTTAAAAATGTGCTGCTTGAGGTTTTCTTCTGAAAGTTCCGGTGATGACCAGTAGCTTTTTTCCACTCTCCAGCTTTCTATGATATAAATCTTTTTTATTCCCAGTGTGGTAGCAA
Source organism: Fibrobacter sp. (assembly GCA_012519985.1). GTDB lineage: Bacteria > Fibrobacterota > Chitinivibrionia > Chitinivibrionales > Chitinispirillaceae > JAAYPC01. The sequence continues at coordinate 12,035 of JAAYPC010000251.1, read as the reverse complement.
CCTCTATAGTCTTTTTCAGACTCTTTGGTCTGGGTAGAGCCAGGATTAAAGTTAATGGAAGCGGTGGCGGAGGGGCCTTGTCCAGTTTCACTGACAGATCAATATATGATTCTTTGATACTGTCGATTTGCGCAGAACCCATCGGACCACCCAATAACCCTGCTTTCAATACCTGTCCTGTCGAAGCCTTGAAGACCGAAATGATATGGTTCATTCGCTCTCCAGTGAGTCGAACATGTGTCTTGGAATCATCAGAAAAGTCGGATTCCTGTAAAAGAATAAGGTTCATAGAAGCACGTGAAAAAAAAGAAAAACATTCAATTCGGTCATGAAATATAACAAATCGGATTTCAATAATAAATTTTTAATTGTAATTATTCAGCTTGCGGAGTTAAAACGGTTTTTGGGAAACTGTCCTGCGGTCCTGTTTCGGATTTTGAATATGTTATAGATCCCCAGCTTATGGCAGTGGCCTTTTACACAAAGAATCGAAGCCAGCCGAAGCGTCTTCGCGTAGGCGGGTTCCGGTTTGGAATTTAAAACATTGTAATTTGGAATTTATTTGGAATACTGTGATCTTTCGTAAAACTAACCGCACACTACTGATATCAGGTTATTAGTTCTTTTTTTGATTAGATAGCTAAGCAGCTTCTATTATTTTATATTACTGCTTAATAATGAATACTTGATTGTATCAGTTTCGCTTTCCCTTATCCTGTCAGAAAAAAGAATTGATTTCTATCTGAGTAACCTCAGGAGAAATGAACTGTGAACATAAAAGATACTGATTTCTATTTCACTAAATAAAAAAATTATTAACAGCAGAATTTCTTATTTGGAGAAAAATATGCCGGAAGACAGACTGTCCAAAAAGCCTCTTCGTTATATTGACAATGGAATTTATCAGAGAATTCATTATCTGGGTGCTGCCGGGTGGATGATAATCAATAGAATCGATAAGGAGATTGTTCTGATTGATCCCTGGCCAAGTTTTTCAAAAAACAGAAAAAAGAAAAAAGAGAAAGACCGGATACAGAAACTTGCCTTGTGGTTAAGAAAGCAGATAGCACAAAAATACAGAATCACCGGGATTCTTGCTGGTCATGAGCACTACGATCATACCGGCGATATTCCATGTATATTGTCGATGCTTATTGACGAGAGCATTCAGGGAGCACCACCAGCCAATCCCGACCAGCTCCCCTGTATTTACTGTGATTCCAGCAGCAGAGAAAAACTGGAAGAGAGCAAATCTCCATATATGAAATTCTGTGAGATTATGGATGGGGATATGAAATTGTTCTACGATGATATGAAAGTCAAAGAACTGGTTAAAAAGAATATACCCGGTTACCCTCTGACTGCCGGTAAAGCAGTCAATACCATGCAGATTGGTAAGTTCGAAGTTACTCCCTATATCTGGGATCATTCCAACACCGTAATAATAGAAAAAAAAGGTGCCCCCACAGCTCTCTCGGGCAGTCACCAACGTACGTCTGCTTTTCTTATAAAACGTATAACGGATGAGAACATTACCGAAGAGCCGCGGAAAACCTTTATTGTAGGCAGTGGTGGTGAAATGCATAAAGATTATACTTCCGCTGTCTGTGATACCAGAATCGATTCTGATCTATTATTGCAGGCTGTTGCGGCAAAAGCGATCACAAATTTCATTCATTATAAAAAGCATCTGTCCAGAATGGTAGATTATCAGGTACGCAATATCAGTGCAGAAAGAATCGTTTCTTGCCATTTTGAAGATTTTATTGGTCCTCGGATAACCGGTCCTGGTGAACTGGAAAAAAGGATTCATCTGGTGGAGGATTACTACAAGGAACTCAAAGAAAAGCTTGCTGGCAGTCCTAATTTACCGCAAGTGAACATAATGGAACGCCTCTGTTTTGAATATGATCCACAGGAGGTAGTGATTTAAGACTGCACTGGGAAACTATCAGTTTTTTACAAGAGATGATCCTTTTTTCAGGATCATCTCTGCATCTTTGTTGAATTGATAAGTCCACCGGCCAGGATCATTGCTCTTTCTCTGTCGGTCAGTTCGACCTTCAATGAAATGGAATTCCCTTTGGTTTTATTGGTCATTATCAGCTCGCTTCCCCCAGAAAGCTGATCACGCAGATTATCTATAACCAGCTCATCATTATGATTCAGAGCATCATAGTCCTGAGGGTTGGATAAAATGGCAGGAATTATGCCAAAATTGATAAGATTAGCTCTATGAATTCTTTCCATAGATTTTGCCACCACCATCTTTACACCCAGATACATGGGACAGATAGCAGCGTGCTCCCTGGAAGAGCCCTGACCGTAGGATTCTCCTGCGACTATGACATTATGAATACCTTTATTACGGTTAGCAAGCGCCTGAGCTGCAAATTGAGGTGCTTCGCGTTCAAAGACAAACTCTGCATATTTGGGGATGTTGGAGCGATATTTTAATCGACTACCGGCAGGCATGATATGATCGGTAGTGATTTTGTCCCCCACCTTGATTGCAACTACCGCTGAAAGTTTTTGAGGGCATGGTTCATTGGATGGTGGATCACCGATATTGGGTCCGCGAACTATTTGTACCTTTGAGCTGTCCTTTGAAGGTTCTATTATCATGCTGTCATCGATGAGAAATTCCGATGGAATCTTTATACTGGGATAGCTGTCTTTTGAAAAGAGATCCCTGGGATCGCAGATTTTACCACTGAGCGCGGCTGCTACAGCAGCTTCCGGTGATGTCAGATATACTTCTGCACTATTGGTACCACTTCGGCCAAAGAAATTTCTGTTTGAAGTGCGCACAGAAACAGCGTTGGTTTTAGGGGCAAGTGAGTTTCCTATGCAGAAACCGCAAGCACTTTCCAGAATTCTGGCTCCTGAAGAGATAATATCTGCAAGTGCACCGTTTCGGCTGACCATCTCCAGAACCTGCCGGGAACCACAGGTTATACCCAAAGAGACATGCGGAGCGATTTTTTTACCTTTGAGGGCTGATGCCACTAACATGATATCCCGGTAGGAGGCATTTGTGCAGGAACCGATCAGGACCTGGTCAACGGTTAGAGGACCGATTTCCCTGAGTGTTTTTACATTTCCCGGAGAATGGGGACAAGCCGCACGCGGATCAAGAGTTGAAAGATCAATTGTAATTACCCGATCGTATTGAGCATCCTGATCTGCCTGAATAGCAGTAAAACATTGTTCTCTTTTCTGAGCCTTGAGAAATTCCAGGGTGATCTCATCGGAAGGGAATACCGAAGTGGTAACTCCCAGTTCAGCTCCCATATTAGTGATGGTTGCGCGTTCCGGTACAGTTAAGGTTTTTACCCCTGGACCACCGTATTCTACTACTGCTCCTACATTACCCTTAGTAGAGAGTATTTCCAGCACTTTCAGTATGATATCTTTGGCAGATACCCATGGCTGCAACGAGCCGGTAAGCTCAACTTTTATAACTCTGGGATAGGTGATAAAAAACGGACCGCCTCCCATTGCCACTGCTACATCCAATCCACCTGCACCAATCGCTATCATACCTATGCCACCACCGGTGGGGGTGTGCGAATCACTACCCAGAAGCGTTTTTCCTGGGACGCCAAAGCGTTCCAGATGAACCTGATGACAGATTCCGTTTCCTGGTTTGGAGAACTTTATACCATATTTGGCAGCGACTGTTTCCAGATATTTATGATCATCGGCATTCTCAAAGCCATCCTGAATTGTATTGTGATCAACATAAGAAACCGAAAGGTCAGTTTTCACCTTATCAAATCCAAGTGCCTCAAACTGCAGATATGCCATAGTTCCGGTAGCATCCTGAGTGAGAGTCTGATCGATTCTGATTCCAACCTGCTGGCCGGGAACTGGATTTCCCTCTACGATATGAGAATCAAGAATTTTTTGAACGATATTTTTCCCCATTTTAATCATTAACCCTTCTAAACCAGTTTGCAGAATTAAAAGCGGTGATTTGTTTTTGGATTCTGCAATATCTTAAAAATATTGCAGAAAATATGAAAAGCCGAAAATACCCAATCAGCGAAGTTCATTGAGGACTGATTAAAGAGGTATTACGGTTACCCAAAAATAAAAGAAAATCTAAATTGGAACAATGAGTATGAACCAGGTTCGTATTGTTCCGACTATCCATGATTTTTTTGTAGTTAAAACTAAAATCGGAAACGATTCTTAGGGCCAGCAACCTAAAGGGCTCTATGCTATTGGTAGCCAAAGAAAACGATATAAAAAAACGGTATTGTTACACTGGGTACCATACACTTAAAGAATGATAGTGATAATCGTGTGAATAAGGTTTTTAATGATGCATGATCTTTGCTCTTTGAATTCTGGTAAGAATGCAGGAAATAGATTCTCTTATTGACCAGATTATATTAGTTTTGTATATTAGAAAGTTTTAAAATGACATTACATATTACCTCATAATAACAGCCGAAAGAAACCTTTCAAAGGTTCTTTTGGCTGTTTTTGTGAGATGTCAATGAACGGAAACATTCCAGTAGGAGTTATCGCATGCCTCTTGATCTGCAAGCTCAGGAACTCAATGAAGCTATTCGTTCTACCAATCCTTTCGTTTATGATTTATTATCAGACAAAGGCAAAGCTATTTTTTTCCCAAAGAGGGGAATCTTGTCACAGACAGAACAGGCCAAAGGCAAAAAGATCAATGCCACTATAGGTACTGCGCTCGAAGACAATGGCTCACCCATGGTTCTGGGTTCACTTGATGCCCTCCTTAATTTGAAAAGTAAAGAGGGCTTCTCTTATGCTTCCAGTTATGGACGGCCTGAAATCCGCAAAAGTTGGGAGGATTTCATGAACAAAAAAAATCCTTCCCTTGCCGGTAAACTTTTCAGCTCTCCGGTAGTATCCAGCGCCCTGACCCATGGTCTTTCCATGGCAGGCTACCTCTTTGTAAACGATAATGATGTGATTATCTCTCCTGATCTATACTGGGAGAATTATGATCTGATTTTCTGTCATGCTTTCGGAGCGAAATTTGACACATTCCCTACCTTTATTGATAACAGCAGTTTTAATATTGAAGGTTTGAGGAAGAAATTAATGGATACTCCCAAAGGGAAAAAGATCGTTATTTTAAATTTCCCCAATAATCCAACCGGGTACACCGTAACCTGCAATGAAGCTCTCCAGATTAAAAACATTCTGGTTGAAGCTGCAGAGGCTGGCAACAATATCCTGGTTTTTATCGATGATGCCTATTTTGGTCTGGTTTATGAAGAGGGAATCATGCAGGAATCCATTTTCAGCCTGCTTGCAGATGCTCACGAGAGAATTCTTGCTGTAAAATTTGACGGACCTACCAAAGAGGATTATGTCTGGGGATTCAGGGTCGGCTTTACGACTTTTGGCTCTGCGCTGAATTCTCCTGAAATGTATAAAGCTTTGGAGGCAAAACTTGCCGGAGCGATCCGCGGGAACATCTCCAATACTTCCAATATTGGACAAACATTACTGCTTTCTGCTTATAACAGCAGCACTTACAACGAAGAGAAGTTGCAGAAGGCAAGCATTCTGAAGCGGAGATATCAGAAAATCCGTGACATCTTCAGAAATCATCCGGAATATAATGAATATTTCTTTCCTCTTCCTTTTAACTCGGGTTATTTCATGTGTGTCAAACTGGTGAAGGGTGATACTGAGATGGTTCGTAAAGAACTTCTGGAAAAATATGACACAGGGCTTATTGCTCTTGGTCCAGTTCTGCGAATCGCTTTCTCAGCAACTCCTTATGAAATGTTGGAAACATTGTTTGACAACCTTTACCAGGCAGCTAAAAGCTGTACCAGGGAAAAATTGCATGCAGTCAATGCATAATATCAGAGGCATCATATTCGATCTGGATGGAACCCTTTACCAGATGCGCTGGTTTATGCGCCCATTATTAGCTTGTAAGTTAATTCCTCACCTTGTCAGACTTCCTCGCTTTCTTAAAGAGCGAGGACGTTTTGCCGGTGTTCAGATGGGTTCACGAGAAAACCTCCTCAACTCCATTGCTCTGGCAGTCTCGAAAAAAGAGAAATGCAACCCTGAAGAGATCTATAACTGGATTTTGAACTCCTTTTATCCTGCATTTATATCCATAATGCCTTTCCTGAAAAACTCCCGGCCTGGAATCGAAGAATCGATGATCTCACTGCGAAAAGGTGGACTTAAACTGGGAGTACTCTCAGATTATGACCATGTTTCCAAAAGGCTGGAGTATTTACAGGTCAACCCATCTCTTTTTGATATCACTACCTCTTCTGAAGCTTCAGGTGCACTGAAACCCTGCTCTCAACCATTTCTGGACATCGCAGACCAATGGAGCATTAATCCGGAAAATATTCTGGTAATCGGAGATAGAGATGATACCGACGGACAGGCCGCACGCGATGCCGGAATGCGATTTATTCAGATTACTGATTCTGCTCAAAAATCAGAAGCTCTCAGATGGAATGAGCTGAAAAGCATACTTCTCTCAATATAAGTTCTCAACCGGAAAACCACAGCAGACTGCCTTCGATAAGGTTTTGGGGTTCAAGCAGAATCATTGTTTTGAAGCGGGTTTACTTGAAGAAGGTAAGTTAAAATAAAGCCTGGTGAAAAGCTCTAATGCCTGGATAAATCCTTTGGAATGATCTGCCAGTACATCTCTTTGCGGGTTTGCCAATTCCTTTTGCTGCCATATTTTTATCTGAAAGATAAGTTCCTTTACAGCTATGCGAAGTTTTAACACATGATCTGGATGTTTTCGCCAGTAGTCGATTCGCTTATCGCTAATTGTTGAATTCGGACTGGTATCGTAAAGTGAATCTGCCACACAGATTACATTTGGAAGGAGGTCATTACTATTACGGGCTACACTAAACAGGTAATAGAAATTTTTGATAAACACCGGCATCCAGTAATCCAGATAAAGACAGCGCTCCCATTTGGAAGAATTCAGATCTCTTTCGAAAATCTCCAAAGTTTCTGAAAATGATTCGCAAACTTTGTTTAGCAAAGATGCTTCAAAATTGCTTAAGAGCCTAGTCTGGGTGACTGACTCCAGATATGTATGATCAAGCCGAAGCTTTCGGTCATCTTTAACGTACCTGTCGTTACCCGGAGCAATCGCCCATCCTTCATGGGAATCCCCGAAAGAGACAAACACCTCTTCGATTACATCATCTCTGAAAGATGCTGTTATTAGTGGTAGAGGTACAGAAAATGCCTTGCGTTTTTCAGCCTCAACATAAAAATTACAGATTATTGTAATTATTGCAACCTGAAAAAAACGGTATTTATTGATGTTCATTATCCTTATCCAATAGAATAGGTTGTCTTATTTTATCATGGATCAGGAAAAAGGACAACGGTTAGATCACAGAAATCGATTGGGCTATTTTTAGGGCACCAGGCAAAGAGAGCAAGGACATTCTTTGTTTCTACAGGATGTTCATCTATGTGTTATTCGGTTACATGAAGGATCGTTTACCTGGACACTGTCGTCTTGGTGATTGATGGGTTAGCTCTACTAACTTTGCGAATTTTTGCCCTTTTAATAAGCAATCCTATCATAATTGGTATAAAAAGCAGGTAGAATCCGGGGCCGGAGACAATCGCCCACATTCTGCGGGAGCAGAAAAATGCGGTATATAAAATTGCACCAATGTGAACCACTATATAGGCACACATCCATAAAAGCATGGTTTTCATTAAACCTATAGCTGCCGGGTTTAGTGTGATCCCTTTTGGCATCATTCTTCCAAAGTAATTAAGCAGAATACTATCCGGCAAAAAAAACATAACCAGCATAAATACAACAGTTGCACCTTCGATTATTGCCGGTTTCACCTTAAAGAACATCTCATTTTTGGATATTATGGAAATGGCACCCAGAGCAGCTATCAGGGCAACATCTACAAGCACAAACCAGTCAAATTTACCTGTTTTAGTGTAATAGAAAGACAGTTGGCCTACAGCAAAAAGAATGGCAGATATTATTGATACCTTGATGTTATTGCATATTGAATCAACTATGATAAAAACCAGAAGAGGAAGTAGCTGCCCAAAGATTTGCATCATTGCCATTCTTTTTTCATCCATTCTATTACCTAAACAACATAGTAGATTAGGTGATTTTAAGCACTGCAGGTATTATAAGGAGTGCAGGATTTTAACTATCTGCATAAATATTTATCGACCTACTATGTTTTTTAGGACTATTGTATCTAAAAAGGATAAAGGAATTTAAAAAATCACAAGGTGAATATTCAAGGGATTATTATATGTGTTTTTTGCAGAAAATTACAAACATATCTCTGGTATTTGACTCCTCAATGGAACTGTAGCTGAGAACTGTTGAATGATCTCCTTCTCCAGCAGATAACGTTTTCTCCACATTGCCATCTCAGAATTCCAGTTCATCTCTGAGAATAAATTGCCAAGCTGTGTGTCAAATTGTCGGATAATTTCATTTCGCTCTTTATATTTGCGAGGTTCGAGAAACCCCATATCTATGCGGCGGATTAATCCATTCAGACATTCTGGCAACAACTGCACCAATTCAACCGGAACCGATTCGGAAAGAAGCATCTTTCTGTAAGCTGTGATTGTCTGAATCAGTTCTTCACGAATTGCATTGCTGGTTATGGCTCCATGACGCTCCAGACGCTTCTTAAGCAGCTTTTGACAATTGCAGAATCCGGCCACAATTTTTTCAAAAAGACCGATTACTTCATTTCCTGCAGCAGTAATCCTTGATGCAACATTCTGAGAATATTTATTAAATGATAACCGGTCACAGGGGATATCACTGGATAAATTCAGCACAGTGTTCAGAAAAAACCGTTCTGCAAGTTTTTCAGGAGTTGGAATGTCAAGTGTTTTAGCCAACGAGCGATTCAGTGTGTCTGGCAATTTGAATGATTCCAGTTCCCAGGCCAGCGATTCAGCTATTCTTTGTTCAGCCATCTTGCGGATGCATGCGGTATGACTTTTTAGAGCAGCATCATAGGAAAAGAACACACGGACCCAGATCGATTCACGCTCAAGATGAAGAGCCGGGTAACCGGCAATAGGAATAATCGATCTTGAACATTTAAGAGGAACTGGTTTTAAGAAGCTTGCTTCTTCCCATTGATCGACGAATTCCATCTCTATATGCTCGCAACTGTGACTCCATTCAATTGGTCTGATACCATCAGATTTATTTGAATTTCGTGCCTGGAGATCTCGGCAGGCACGAAAAGAAGTAATGGTTACTCCTTTCTCATTTTGAACAAGAATGCGTGCCCATAGATAATCTGGTATGCAGGAAGAGATTTCATCAGGACTGATTGAGATATTAAGATGAGTACGTAGAGCACGGCTTAATGTATCCGAAAATGGACCGGTACATATTGATAGCTCTTCTGACAGTTTACTGAACACAACTTCAGAATCAGCCAGCTTTTCCTGGAATCTGCTTTTCAGCATTTTCAGACAATGCCTGATCCGTTCTTTTACAAATACCGGAAGAAACCATTCCCAGTAAAAGAGTGGAACTGCGCTGAAAACTCTTTCCGAAACCTTTATGGACGCACCATCAAGTTCCTCTCCTGGTGCGTAGCTGTAAAGTATCTGAATGGTCCGGTTGCATATCTCTATTTCATCGGGATACTTATACAGGCTCGGAACACAGTGATTATTAATTAGATCTTCTTTTTTAAAGATAAGAAAAGAATCTCCGCTCATGGCTTTAATTTTTCTTACCAAATCCCTGATGCAGACCACCTGTGGTAACTGCTGCTCATAAAGATCTTCCAAGATTTGTTCACCACAAAAAAGTCTGGTGCGCAATTTCTGCTCAGACTTATGGATGTTTTCGCGAGTTTCCCGATTTTTTCTGATAAAACGGAATCTTTCACCAGCAAGCTCCTTAACCAGAGCTTCTCTGATAAATATTTCGTGAGCCCTGCCTGGATCTTTTTTGGAAAGTTCAATTATTCTGTTCTTAACCAGTTTGAGCCCATGAAATGTGACCTCCTCATGAGCCAGAACTGTACCGGATTGCTGATCAAACCATGGATCTTGCCAAGTGTATCTGCATTGCGCCTTGAAAATTTCCTCTATCCACTGAGGTTTTACTATTGCAGCCATTCTTCCATACACTTTACTGGTTTCTACTATTTCGTGGAATAATACCCAGGATGCATCTTTTGTAAACAGTACAGATGAAGGAAAAGGACGGATCTCTCCGGATTGAATACCATTATAAAGTCCCTTATCAACCCTGTATGCTATTCCGTGCATAAGTCCGGCAAGAAGACTCTTATGAACAGTATCATAGGTTGCCTGGTTTTTGCTCTTGAAAGATCTTGCGGAAATGGAGCGACAGATCAGTTCCAACTGTCTGTGTGCATCAAACCATTCCCTCATTCGTAACGGGAGTAGGTTGTGTTTTTCACAGAATTTTTCCAGTTCCTTTTTGGTAAATCGTTTTCTGTTCAGATTTCCATGAAAAGCTTTCCACAGTGAAATAAAACTCATAAAATCGGATTCAGGGTGTCTGAAATGTACAGGCCTTTGCTCCCGATACCCCCATGGATCTTCAACAGAAAGAGCGGCTGCAATAATCAAAACTTCCGGCAGAGCACCATTGTCACAAGCATACATCAGCATACGTGCAACAGGAGGATCCAGAGGCAGTCTGGCCATACGTTTGCCAAGAGCGCTAATTTGGTTCTTACGGTTAGTCGCACCAAGTTCCTGTAGCTGACGATAACCATCAGAGAATGCTTTGTGGGAAGATTGCTGGGGAAATGGAAACCTGGAAACATCTCCCAGTCCTAGTGAAAGCATTTTTAAAATCACACCAGCCAGATTGGTTCTTCTGATTTCAGGTGTTGTAAAATTCGGTCTGGACAGAAAATCCTGCTCGGAGTAAAGACGTATACACACACCACTACTGACTCGTCCGCAACGGCCTGCGCGCTGCTGTGCTGATGCCTTTGATATTCGCACGATTGGCATTCGGGTAAATCCAATCGATGGCTCATAAGAGAGCATACGCGCAAGTCCTGAATCAATAACAAAGCGAATTCCAGGAACTGTTATGGACGTCTCTGCTATGTTGGTAGCGACTACGATTTTTCTTCCCTTTACTGGTCTGAATATGTTCTGCTGAAGAGACGCAGACATGCGGCTGTGAAGAGGCAAGATGGTAGCCTCATCATTGCAGAGGTTATTGAGACGGTTTACAGTTTCCAGAATGTCTTCAATGGTGGGAAGAAAAATCAGTATGTCACCTTCTTCGCCATTCTGAAAGAGTTCCTGGACTGCATCGAGTACTCCTTCGATATAGCAATCCATGCTTTGCCCTTTCCACAGTTCAATAGCCGGTTTGTACCGGATCTCAACCGGAAAGAGCCTTCCACTCACAGTAATTACCGGTGCGTGATGAAAGATGCGGGAGAAAAGTTTTGTATCTATAGTTGCAGATGAAATTATTAATCGCAGGTCCGGACGTTTTGGCAGCAGCACCCGCATGTACCCCAGAAGAAAATCGATATTAACTGAGCGCTCGTGTGCCTCATCGATTATTATTGCATCATATTTTCTCAGAAGTGGATCGTGAGATATTTCAGACAGAAGAATACCATCAGTCATGAATTTGATCTTTGTATCTGCATTCATCTGTTCGCGAAAACGGATTTTGTAACCCACGACATTTTTTCCGGTTTCGCTGTCAAAACAGGAACTTACATATTGAGCTAAAGAGAGCACTGCGATTCTGCGGGGTTGAGTACATCCGATAATCCCCTTTTGACCCAGCCCTGCTTCCAGGCATAATAATGGCAATTGAGTGGTTTTGCCGGACCCGGTTTCACCAGAGATAACCGTAACCTGACTGGTACGGATTGTTTTTATTATCTCATCACCTTTTTCGAATATCGGAAGCTGTGTCTGGTATACGTATTTCATAGTTTTACCGGTGAAAAAGTACCTTAAAATACGTTATTAAAGGGATAATATTAAACTGA
>JAAYPC010000250.1 GCA_012519985.1 Fibrobacter sp. | reverse complement strand
CAGATGATCAACTACCGATTGATAGCTCATTTACATGTCCTGTTGAAAATCCATTATGCTTTAAGTATCACAATAATAATTTTTACATCATAAAAAGTGATGAAGCTAATATTTTTATCGTAAATCGTTCCATGAAATGCATAGACACTATAGCTACGCCATTAACCAGGATCGATGCATTAGCTATTCACGATGATTTTCTCTGGGTTATTCCTGATTCTTTTATCTATAAGAGGGAAGTAAACAAACCGCTCCCGATCTCAGATACCATGCCCTATTTGGATGTATATAAAAGATATTCTATCTACAAAATTGATCCGGCTTCTGGTGTGATAAAAGATAGTGTCGTATTTGAAATTTCAATAGAGAATAGTGAAGACAAAAATTTCATATTGGGTCTGGAAGAATACAATGATAAGTTTATAGTTGCGTTTAATGGAGGCTTTGGACCATCAGTTCTTTTTGTAGAAAAAAAAGAACCGCACAGGGTAAGAGATGTTTGCTGCGCACATCCTATGGGCATGGTTCGAATCGGAAATGAGATACTTGCAGTCCGGATTGGTGGGAAAGCATTAACCAAATTAGATCCTGATTCAGAAACTTTACCAAATTCAATTGATTATACACTTTCTTTCATCGCAACGGACATCGCTTACGATGGACATAATATCTGGCTTTGTGAACTTTCCAATTCAATGCTTCATAAAATGAAAAGCCTGTCTCCAGGCTCAGTACTTTTTACTACGACTAAATCTCGATTAAGTTCGTTGAATAATCCGAATATTACCAAACCTGTAATTCTTAATGGAAGAGTTTCGCGGTACAGAGATAACAATGCCAGTCAGATTATGATTCTGATTCAGGAAAACAAGGTTACAAAAAGAAATATCATTGATTGTAAGAAGGCAGTGGTAAAACAGTAAGAATCCCCCGCTGGAAAGCGCCCCCCTTAATAAGGGGGATGTTGGGATTCTAGCTGATAGTAGATTCGGGTGTACCATTAGTTTCTGTTTCGGATTTTCTTATCTCCTTTTCCTGTTTCGAATTTCGGATTTCGGATTTCGGATTTTCTTATCTCTTGTTCCTGTTTTGAATTTAAAATTTTGTGATTTGTAATTTCATTTCTGATTATATATCTGATCGGGTGGAGGCGAGAAAGTGCTGATAAATGAGCATTTTTGTCAATGCTGAATAGGTAGAGTCAGAAAAGCAGTATCATTACTTCTGCAAGTGAGCCGTAGGTTACGTTGTAATACTTTTTTTCCATAATAAGAAAAACCACTCATATCAAATTCTGCTCAGCCATGCTAAAATGCCCGCGATTATTGAAAATTATATGATCCAGCAAAGTTATTCCCAGCGTTTCTCCAGCATCAACAATTCTTTTGGTAATAATTACATCTTCTGAACTTGGCTTTGGTAAACCACCAGGATGATTATGAGCAAGAATTATTGCTGAAGCTCTATCGGTGATTGGATCCGCAAATACCTCTCGTGGATGCACCATCGTTTTGTTGATAAGGCCTATTGTTACAACACGGATAGATATAACCTCCCTGGCTCCATTTAATGAGGTACATAACAGATGTTCCTGTTTTCGGTCTGCATAATTTTGTAAAAGCGGAAGAAGATCTGCTGCGAACCGGATCTTTACCCCTTCCGGATGGATTCTTCGCCTGGCAAATTCCAGTGCTGCCGCAATTACGGATGCTTTTGCTAAACCGATCCCCTCAATTTCCTGTAAAGAATTAATATCGATGGTCCCGTCCGATGAATCTAATACTGTAAGTACCTTTTCTGCCAATGATAACACATCGTTCTTAGTGGTTCCCATACCAATGAGGATTGCAACCAATTCTTTATCAGATAGAGATTTGACCCCTTTTGATTTCAGTTTTTCTCTGGGACGGTCCGAAGGCGTTAAATTAACAATGTGTCTCATTATACACAAACCTTCCTAAAGCAGTTTTTAGAAAAATGCTTAGATAGGCAAAAATTAAGCCAGAATGCACAAATAACTGTAGCCGAGACCAATCGAAAATCATATTTTATTATCATGTCAGCTTCTTCTATGTGTAATCCTATAAAATCACCGAACTTCAGTTTTCTCGCCAGGCACGACCCGCTATTACTCCGTCTTGCAGCAGAGGCTGAAAATTACTGTTTCAGTGATCCTCAGGTATCTCTGATTAAACAGAGACAACTTTGTGAGAATGTAGCAGCAACTGTTGCTGCTTCGGTGGGTGAGTATAGAAACGAAAATGAAGAACTTGTTTTTGTTTTAAACCGGCTGGAAGCTGCAGGTATTATCCAGAAAGATGTAGCTGCTTTGTTTCATACTGTCCGTAAAAACGGAAATCGGGCAGTACATGAAAATAAAGGGACTAAAAGCGATGCTCTTCATGGGCTGAAGATGTGTCGTGCTTTCTGTGTCTGGTTTCACCAGGCTTTTGGTAATGATAAGAAATTCAAACCAGGTCCTTTTATCCCTCCGCCTGATCCAGAACATGCAGAAGAAGCATTAAAAATGGAACTTGATGACCTGCGCCAGCGTGTATCCAATATGGAGCAGGAGCTTCTTGAGGCTAAATCAAAAATTAGTGATGAAACCAAGCTAAGACTGGATGCTGAGAAGAAAGCTGCTGCAGCCTATTCTGAGCTTGAAGCTGCTCTCGAACTTGCAGAGCAAACCGAAGAGAAAATTACTCAACAGCAGAAAAAGTTTTTCGTTGAATTGGATAAAATTCAACAGAAAAGCCAAAAGGATCCTGAAAGTATCAAGGCATTCATCAGAAAAGTTGAACATGCAAATGGCAACTTGCTTCTTGATGAAAGTGATACCCGCAGGTTGATAGATCAGCAGTTGCGTGATGCCGGATGGGAGGCAGATAGCGATCTGCTTCGTTATTCTAAAGGCATAAGACCACAAAAAGGGAAAAATATAGCTATCGCAGAATGGCCAACAAAGAGTGGCCCTGTCGATTATGCTCTGTTCGCTGGGTTAGAACTTGTCGGACTTGTGGAAGCAAAGAAACAGTGTAAAGATGTATCCTCTGCTTTAAAACAAACCGCACGATACAGTAAAGACTATATCATCAAAGATAATGAAGTTCTTCCTGAAGGTGCTCCATGGAATGGTTACAAGGCACCTTTCATATTTTCTACCAATGGTAGAGCATTTTTAGAGCAGATCAAGACACAGAGTGGTATATGGTTTCGGGACCTTCGCTCACCGACGAACCTGGCCAGGCCTCTTGTGGAATGGTATACACCACAGGGATTGGTTGCGCTTCTGAAACATGATATAGAAAAAGCCGATAAAACACTTCAGGAAGAATCTATCGATTTCGTGTGGCTGAGAGATTATCAGAAAGAAGCAATCCGGGCGATTGAAAAGCACATAGCAGAGGGGCAGCGTGAAATACTGATTGCAATGGCAACCGGTACAGGCAAGACCCGTGTCGCACTGGGCTTGATGTATCGTGCTATAAAATATTCCCGTTTCAGAAGAATACTGTTTCTTGTTGATAGAGAGGCTCTTGGGTTACAGGCTGCGGAAGTCTTTCAGAATGTTAAGATCGAAAGTCATTCATCACTCAATGATATCTATGATGTTAAGGAGCTTGGCGATAGGTTTCCGGATTCTGATACCCGTATCCATATTGCAACTGTACAGGGAATGGTCAGACGTTTATTGTATAAAAGTACAGATGATGAAACATTGCCGATCGATTCTTATGATTGCATTGTAGTTGATGAGTGTCATCGTGGGTACACACTCGATCTCAATCTTTCCGATGAAGAACTGATTTTCAGAAGCGAGCGAGATTATATCTCAAAATACCGTCGTGTACTGGACTATTTTGATGCAGTAAAAATTGGCATTACAGCTACACCGGCCTTACATACTACAGAAATCTTCGGACGGCCGGTTTTTAACTACTCTTACAGACAGGCAGTTATTGATAATTATCTTGTTGATCATGAACCTCCCATTAGGATTATTACCAAACTCTCCGAGGAAGGTATCCACTGGAAAAGAGGTGAAGAGATAAAACAACTTAATCCTGTTACCGGAAAAATTGATCTTGCTGTAACACCAGATGAGATAGATTACGATATAGATAGCTTTAACAGCCGTGTCATCACAGAGAAGTTCAATAAGACCGTTTGTAACGAACTGGCCAACCATATAGATCCTGCTCTTCCAGGCAAAACACTTATATTTTGTGTCAATGATAAACATGCTGATCTGGTAGTATATCTGCTCAAGCTTGCTTTTAAAGATCGTTATGGCCAGGTAGAAGATGATGCGGTCATGAAAATAACCGGTAGTGTCGATGATCAGAAGAAGCTGATTCGACTTTTCAAGAATGAAGAATTGCCAAAGGTCGCAGTAACCGTTGATCTGCTGACAACGGGCATCGATGTTGAAGAGATCGTCAATCTTGTTTTTATCCGCAGAGTTAAAAGCAGAATACTTTTTGAACAGATGCTTGGCCGGGCAACCCGCCGTTGTGATGATTTGTACGGTAAAGGCGAAGACAAGGAAGTATTCCGGATTTTCGATGCAGTTGATGTTTACAGTGCACTGGAACCGTTTACTGCAATGAAACCGGTGGTTGCACAGCCGACATTGAAGATCGAAAATCTTGTTGAAGAACTGCGGTCAATAAGCGATGAGAAATTGCGGGTAAAAATTGTAGAGGACATAGCAGTTCGGGTTCATAGAAACCGAAAAAAGATACTTCGGGCAGAGCAGATTTTAACTGATGAATTCGGTTTAACTTATAATGATCTGGAGAAACTGCTTCGTTCTAAAGATACAAAAAAGATAGAGGATACCTTTACGAAGCATTCAAATCTTGCACCTTTTATCGATGCTTTGAAACCTGGAACAGGCAGAAAAATTCCCATATCTGAACATGAAGATGAGTTGCGTGACGTTAAGCATGGGTATGGCCCTACTTCAGAACCTGAAGACTATATCGATGAATTTACGCAGTGGATTAAGAAAAATGTTAATAAGATAGCTGCTATGAAAATTGTTACACAGCGTCCCAGAGATCTAACCAGAAAAGATCTTAAAGAGATAAAAGAGATGCTTGATGCAGAAGGGTTTACAGAAGCTAGTATATGCACTGCCTGGCGGGAATGGAAAAATGAAGAGATAGCGGCAAACATCATCGGTTATATCAGAACACAGGCACTTGGTTCTGCCTTGATTCCTTATAGTGAACGTGTTGACAATGCTTTGAAACGTATCCTGAAAAAGCAGGCCTGGACTGTACCCCAGCGTACATGGTTGCAGAATATAGCCAAACAGATTAAAAGAGAGGTTATTGTAGATCGTGAAGCTCTGGATAGCGGTCAGTTTAAAGCAGACGGTGGATTCAAACGCCTCAACAGAATCTTCGATGGTAAATTAAGCACACTTTTACAGGATTTCCTTGAAGAAATCTGGCAAGAGAGTGCATAATCACTTCATTGTTGTTACACAAACCATAAAGAAAATCTTCAAACGAATATTAATGTCTGAAATAATTCAGGCGGGAGTTTTTTATGTCAAATACCAAAGATATTGT
>JAAYPC010000249.1 GCA_012519985.1 Fibrobacter sp. | reverse complement strand
TGTTTTTAGCAACCGTATCTGTGTTTTTAGCAACCGTATCTGTATTTTTGAGCAACCGTATCTGTATTTTTGAGCAACCGTATCTGTATTTTTGAGCAACCGTATCTGTATTTTTGAGCAACCGTATCTGTGTTTTTGAGCAACCGTATCAGTATTTTTAGCAACCGTATCTGTGTTTTTGAGTAACCGTATCAGTATTTTTAGCAACCGTATTCGTATTTTTAGTAACCGTATATGTGTTTTTGAGCAACCGTATCCGTGTTTTGAACAATCGTATACTGGTTTCAACACAAAGGATTTTGGTCCTGGCCCAAAGCATTTTGCTTTATCTGGAAAGCTTTATCGAAAAAAGGCGAAGCTTAATAACTGTTCTCTAAGGATTTAAAAGTTATGGACGGAAGTGCCTGTCATTGTTTTTAACCAGTTTACAGGACATCTGCACACTCTGGTCTTGCCGGCAGAGAACTGGCGCTCTCATCTTTTAAGATGCTTCGATTTATCCGAAGATGAGTAGTTTATTCTAAATGAAAAGACTTCTCCTCGAAGATTCGTCGAAGTGACTGTCAACGAGGGCTTATCGGAAAAAACCAACAGGTTTGCCTTATCGGGCTCTAATTAAGTCCCTGTCTAATGGACAATTTGGGCTTAAATGATAGTTTCAGAAGCTCCCTCAAGGGGAGCTCCCGAAAAGTCAGTGATACACAGTGGATACAATTATTTCCTTATTTTATATGCGGTATAGAAAGTGTTTCCTCCTCTGTGAACCAGGAAAACCACCGATTCCCCTGCTTTAATGGATTTGGAAACTTTCTCAAGCTGACTTACATTCTCCAGGTGAATGAAATCGTTCTGTTTAATTTTCATCTGAGATATTATATCCCCCTCTAGCAATGGCACATTACCGCTTTCAACACTGGTGATAATTAACCCTTTCAGATCTTTAGGGATATTATATTGCTGCCGCAGCTCTTGTGTCAGATTTGCCGCACTGAATCCAAGTTTACTGCTGGTTGTTGCGTCATCTTCAGCATCACCGGAAGAACTGTTCTTAGACAACTGATCAATCATTTTCTGGTCACGTTTCCCCACTATCAACTGGAGATTAATGGTTTTTCCCCCTCTGAAAACAGTTACGGGAACCTTTTTGTCTGGAGACAGGGCTGCGACTCTGTTACGAAGGTCATTTGTGTTATCAACGGCCTTTCCATCGATTGTCATAATGATATCGCCCCGTTTGATTCCGGCCTTATCAGCAGACTGTCCCTTTATCACATCGGCAATTAAAACACCTTTTATATCTCCCAAATCAAGTGCAGCTCTCACATTCTGGTCGATATCCTGGATCGTAACTCCAATCCATCCTCTGACCACCTTTCCGGTGTAGATAAGATCTTCCATTACCTTTTTTGCCATATTCACCGGTATGGCAAAACCG
Source organism: Fibrobacter sp. (assembly GCA_012519985.1). Lineage (GTDB taxonomy): Bacteria > Fibrobacterota > Chitinivibrionia > Chitinivibrionales > Chitinispirillaceae > JAAYPC01. Next base: position 1,012 of record JAAYPC010000249.1, on the reverse strand, counting down.
ATACCCATATATCCACCAGATCTGCTGTAAATCATTGTATTAATGCCGATCAGCTCGCCATCAATATTCACCAATGCTCCACCGGAGTTTCCGGGGTTAATGGCAGCATCGGTCTGGATGAAATTCTGATAAGATTCATTACCACTCACGTTTCTGCCAAGTGCCGAAACGATACCGGTGGTAACAGTAGAAGTAAGGCTGAATGGATTTCCTACAGCTATCACCCAGTCACCAGGACGCATCTTGTCAGAATCTCCCAGATAGGCAACAGGGAGTTTATCTACTTTTTCAACGATTTTTATGACAGCCACATCAGTCAGCGAATCACTGCCGACAGTTTCGGCCTTTAAAATACGTCCATCATGAAGTTTTACCTCGATCTCATCAGCACCCGAAACCACATGATAGTTGGTTAGAATGTAACCGTCTTTGGATACTATGACACCGGAACCAAGTCCCTGCTGACGACGCTCTTTTTTCTGAATCTGAGGTTTTTGCTGTGGACGCCGCCTTGGCTGGCCGAAGAAAAACTCAAAGGGATCCCCAAACTCATCACCAAAGAAATTATAAAAAGGGTTATTCTGAAATACGATAGTATCAACTTTGGTCGGAATCACCGATACCACAGTGGGGATAACTTTTTCAGCGATATCACCAAAAAGGGTTTTAAATGAACCCATCTTATCTGCCGCACCGGCCAGTGGATTATTATCCGCACCAAATTTAACGCTGCCTTTTGCGGGGCGGCTTTCACTGGCTGATACTATTCCTGTTCCCGTAAAAACAGAACTACCAGTCAGTAATATGAGCATTATTATTGAAACATTTCGTTTCAAGCGACTCAAGATCATCAGAACCTCCTTTTTAAAGTAACATTGCACTCTGGATTGATCGGATTAAAATTTCGATTATGAACCCAAAATGTTGTGGACAGTTGCAGGTTTGGCAGTTTTACATGCAATTCTATCATCATTAGGGTTAATTCCATTTGCTATAATTATGGACTAATAAT
>JAAYPC010000248.1 GCA_012519985.1 Fibrobacter sp. | reverse complement strand
TGAAAATGGATCTTTTAATGAAAAAAGAAAGGATTGCCTGATTTTGCACTCACCTCAAAGGGAACTTTTCAGTTCCAAAATTGGAGTGATTCTGGCTGTAGCTGGCTCCGCAATCGGACTGGGAAACTTCCTTCGCTTCCCGGTTAAAGCCGCCTCGTTTGGAGGAGGTGCTTTCATTATCCCCTATCTGATCGCCTTCCTTCTTTTAGGAATTCCCATGGCCTGGGTTGAATGGACAATGGGTCGATATGGTGGAAAATTCTCCTATGGAAGTGCCCCGGGTATATTTAATGTGGTCATCAGAAAAAAATGGGCTAAATATCTTGGCTCAATCGGCATCGTGGGTCCTCTGTTTATCTTTTTCTATTATGTATATATCGAATCATGGCTTTTGGGATTTGCCTGGTATGCACTTACCGGAGAACTGCTTAACGCAGTACAGCAGAATACTCTTACCAACCTGTTCAGTGATTATATAAACCTTAAAACCACCATTTTTAATTGTATTCCTTCTGCCCTCTTTTTCTTCTTTATCACATTTATCATCAATTTTTCGGTAATAGGTTTTGGGGTCCGCCGCGGAATAGAGAAAATCAATAAGATTGCTCTCCCTCTGATATTTTTACTGGGAGTAATACTTTTAGTCCGTGTATTGACAACTCCCGGTATCGAGCGAGGAATGGCTTTCATGTGGAATCCGGATTTCAACTCCCTTCTGAAACCAAGGGTATGGATGGTAGCATCCGGGCAGATCTTTTTTACTCTTAGCGTAGGTATTGGAACAATTTTGACCTATGCATCGTATATCAGAAAAAACCAGGATATAGCACTCTCTTCACTTTCTTCCTGCGCAGCAAACGGATTAGCAGAAGTTATCATTGGCGGTACAATCGTAGTACCTATGGCACTGGTACTTTTCGGAGCTGCAAACATCGAGCAGATTGCCAAAATGGGAACATTCGGACTGGGATTCAACACAATGCCGGTTGTATTTGCAAAAATGCCACTTGCTTCACTTTTACAGTTCATCTGGTTTCTTCTTCTGTTCTTTGCCGGAATCACCTCTTCAATTTCGATAATTCAACCTGCAATCAGTTTTCTGGAAGATGAACTCTCCTGGAAACATAAAAAATCCGTTCTGGTGACCTCTGCAATCTGCCTTATAATGTGCCTGGTATCAGTTTTCGGGCTTGCAGCAGGAGTTCTCGATGAACTTGATTTCTGGGGAAGTACATTCGCCCTGGTTCTTTTCGGTACAATCGAAGTCATTCTGTTTTCCTGGGTCTTTGGAATCGACAAAGGATGGGAAGAGCTGAATCGTGGTGCTCATATCAAGCTTCCCATTATTTTCAAATACATCATCAAGTACGTAACACCAGTTTACCTTATTTGTATATTGGGCTCATGGCTGTTTGTCGAAGGATGGGATTTTATTACTCTGAAGGGAATTGATCCTCTGGAAAAGGTGACATTTCTGGGTCTGACTATATCTAAAATCACATTTATCTCATCTTTCCGCATTTTTCTTTTATTGATGCTGTCAAGCGTCAATATTGTCATCTACATGGCATGGAAAAAGCGCGGGAAAAATGTAACTGTAGCAGAACATTCAGAAGAAAAGAAAATGACCTATGCATGAAACCCTTACACCGCTTGGATGGATTCTGATGATACTGACATGGGGCGCAATCACCGGTCTTAATGTGTTTTGCTTTTCCAGAATTCTTAAGGATACTACCGATGAAATACCGGATCCATTGCCATCACTGGACCAAGTCAGTCAGGATCATACTGTTTCTCAATGATTGCTATCTGTAAATCCATGACATTGGTATAGGTGGGTCCTGTCTTTATCAGATTTCCGCTGTTACTGAACAGAGTATAACTGTCATGTTTTTCCAGAGCTTCCTGTAATTGGAGCCCGGCTTTCCTGCATGATTCCACAGTTTTTCCATCTACAATTGCACCGTTGGCATCTGTTGGACCATCGGTTCCATCGGTACCGCAGCTAAGGATTGTTATTCCATCCATTCCATCTATCTCCAATGCTGCTGCAAGGGCAAATTCCTGATTTCTTCCACCCACACCGGATTCACTTCCCAATGTCACTGTCGTTTCCCCACCTGCGATTACACACAGTCTTTCTGAATTCTCTCTTTTCCTTATTTGTTTTACTTTCTCACAAAAGATACGGGCAGCTTCCCTGGCTTCACCAGATGTAGAATCTTTTATAACCACAGTTTTAAATCCAAGCTCTTCTGCACATCTTTTGGCAGCATCAAGAGCGCTCCGGTTGGATGCAATGATCTTATGAAAAACATTCGCAAAATAAATTGAGTCTCCTTTGGGAGTTTCTGGTTGTAAACCCAGCATGCCCTGTTCCAGATATGTTTTTACACTTTCAGGTATCCTATGACCTAAATCATACTTTTTGATCACTTTTAAAGCATCTTCAAAGGTGGTTTCATCCGGATAGAAAGGTCCGGATCCGATAGTGTCAAGATGATCACCGATGACATCGGATATGACCAGTACAATCACCTTTGCAGGATAAGCCTTGATTGCAGCTAATCCTCCGGAGATTGCTGAAAGATGCTTTCGTACACAATTGATCTCCTTAATATCTGCGCCGCATCCGACCAGTTTACGGGTGGTTTCTCTGAATTCTTCCAGACTTATAGGTGAAGAAGGCAATGCCCATAGACTCGATCCTCCGCCAGAAATAAGTGCAATAACCATATCATCTTCTCCTGATGATTCCAGAATCTTTAAAGTCTCAACTGTAGCATCATAACCGGACTGATCAGGATATGGATGACCGGCTTCACGGATCTCGATTCCTGATGGATAAGGAGTAGACACATGGTTATACTTTGTTACTGCCAGTCCCCTGCCGATATATTTACCTGCAATTTTCTCCATTGCCAGACACATGGGCCATGCAGCTTTTCCACAACCTACTATGTTAATCTGTCTAAAGCGGCTGAGGTCATACGAAACCGAATAGTGGTCTTCATCTCCTGCAATAAGAGTTGAACCTTTGATCTTTAAGCTATTGATTACAGCATTGTAAGGATTAACCGCATTCAGAGCTGCGTGAAAGATCTTTTCAGCATTAATTTTATCCATTTTTACCTTATTATCTGAATCTTTGGTGAACACTCTAAAGTGATAAGAGCAGTGTATTTGCTGATGATTTTTCCTGTGTTGGAAAAATAGATTGTTTTTAAGGGTAATAAAACAATGTCTCCCAGAGCAAATTCTTTCCTCCGTCCCCTAAGAACGACCCGCTTTTCAGTAAATTTACCTCTTTTTCCAATCCGCATCTTCCAAATACCTGGGGACGGAGAAAAACCAGATACTCCCAAATTTTCAAGTAACAACCCAATTGGCTGAAAAGGTATTTTTTAAATCTTTTTTCAAAAGCGTAAAATAAATCGATTCAGGATTATTTTAATCGAGATAATAATCCTGATTTAGGCAGCAGATACTTATGTTTTCTAATCCATTACGGGCTGTTGTAATCTCTCCCCCAATTGAGGACTTCTATTTTACTGCTCATCGATTCTGTGGTGCTGGGGTAAAAATCGTTGCAGATCTGCTGAGGAAAAAAGGACTTCAGGTTACCGAGTTTGATTTCCCATCGATGGCAAATAAAGGATTCACAATTCCACTTCCAAAAGACCTTACCTATTTAAAGTCTTACATCATGGAAAATGAAACTGGGAAAGCTTCATTTTTCAGGACATACAAGCATTTCGGACCATCCATCAAACAGTGCTCAGATATGATCTGTGAATTGAAACCGGATCTGTGTTTCATATCGGTTTTTGCGTTCTGTTATGCTTCTACTGCTATAGAGCTGGCAGAATCGATTAAAAAGAGAAATAAGGATTCGCTGATTATTTTCGGAGGTGCAGGAGTCAGCGTTTATCCTGAGTATTTCCTTAAAAGAGAGAACGTCGACTACACACTGTCAGGAGAAGCCGAGGTAAATGTTTGTGATTTCATAGATTATATCATCTCACCTGATCAGGATCCTGACCGTATTTCCGGGTTTGGATGGAAATCGGATGGCAAGTGTAATATTGTGCCTATCACCAGAATAACTTCATCAAACGAGATCCTCTGCCCTGTCATCAAAACTACAGAGTCTAAAACCTCTGTCACTTTCAGTGTCTCTCTTTCCCGCGGATGTCCTCAGAAGTGCAGGTTCTGCTCAAACTGGCTCTGTCATGGAAACAAGTTTCGAAGATGTTCTCAAGACCAGATAAATACAATCTTAAGGCAAATAAAGGATGAATACATACCGGATGAGAAAACAATTCATCTGAATTTTGAAGATGATAATCTTCTGATCGATTATGATTTCTGGATAGATACGGTTAAAACGTTAAAATCTCATTTCAGAGACATCAGTTTCAGTGCTGAAAATGGAATTGACTACAGATTGCTGAACAGTTCCAATTGCAAAGAATTGATTGAGATGGGATTTACTCAGTTTAATCTTTCACTTGGCTCGGTTTCCGGTGAAATAAACAGGAGTTCAGCCCGCAGCAGCGATCTCGATCATTACTGTTCTTTACTTAAAATTATCACTGATTTCAACATACCGGTTATTACCTATTTTATCTGTGGATTTAAGGAAGATACTCCGGAGTCGGTCGCCAGGAATCTGGCTTTCTTATCAAATAAAGAAACATTAATCGGTATCTCTCTTTTTTATCCGGTACCAGGAATAGCCGGTTATGAAAACAGGGAGATTTTTGATCTGAGATCATCACGGCTCTGTTGTGGCTCTTCGGCTTTTCCCTGGAACAATTCTCTTAGTACCCAGAGCATGATCACCGCGTTTCGTCTCAGTAGAATTATCAATTTGAGTAAAGCAAAATCTGTTGATCCGCTGCACAGACAACTTTTAGAGAAGTTTTTTTCTACAGGAAAGTTATTCACTTTGCAGAGGACCCAAAGCGGTTTGAAAGTAATTGAAGTTAGTAATCAGGACAATGAATTGGTAGGATTGTATTTGGAAATGATGAATCGTTAGTTTTTCTCATTTTTTTGGGTACTTATTTGATTAGTGTTTTCGAAAAGAGAGGATTTCTTATGGACGGAGAAATCTTATTTCTCTTTCACATCGATAAAGCCGTTTTTTCCAGCAATCCCCTTTTTGAATATTTCCGTAAAATTGAGCGTTCACCTAAACTAAAACTAATTAAAATTGCTTGAGCATTTGCTTCCGTTTGGGTATATCTGCTGCTGGAAAACAAATCTTAAGTACCCGCTTAAGATTGACTCCTGCTTTTTGCAGTAGATGAATTTATGAAAGCTATCCTCATTCATCGTGTTGTGGAATGTTTTTTGTATAATAAGCTTTAGTTTCTAATATAATCTTTCCATCTTTTTCATTTTTCTCTATGAATTGTAAATAATACTCTACCGACTGCATTGGAGCATGTTCTATGACAAATTCAATTTTCCCATTCCGATTTACGTCACCAATCCAAGTGATAGTATGGTCAATTTCACCATCGAAATATAGGCTGTCCTGTACAGAGGCATTAATAAAACGAGGATGACTGCCTGCATCGTACCAGAATTCCAATGAATCACTCTCAATGAAAGCGATACACCGGTCTCCCCTGTCGTATATTTCCGCCTTTTGTACCGGGCCTTCGCTTATGCCCTCAAAATTATAAAAAACTAAACAAGGCTCATTTGAATAGGCATTTTTAATTACAGATTCAGATTTGCAGACATGCATACTGGTTGTGTTTGACAATGGTTTTATTTTAAAACCGGCCGGTGTGAGTTCACCGGCAAAAACACATTCCAGCGTGGTATTTTCGATTTTCGGCGCAAGACAATACCAATTTTTGATTTCAACGCCCTGAAAATCATTATCTTTGAATATTTCACCGGAATTCAGACACCGGAATAACGGTACTGCCCCTTTACTGTTATTATTAACAATATTGCTGTTACCGGAAATGCTTGACTGCGATGCGAAAGAAGCAACAAGGTTACGCTTTCGTTGTGCCACTTTGTGCGGAAAAAGAAATCGTGTTTTATCTAATTGTCTCAGAAGCGAATTCACTTTCTGACCGTTTTTTGCGTTGAATTCCGGAAGGTTTTGTGGACAAAAAGTTAAGCCACACTTAACAAAATAATACTAAATTTTGTATGGAGGTGTGGTATGAAACCTGAAGGGATCAAAACCCGGAAAAAGTATGATGCAGATTT